>DAOSXE010000011.1:0-88354 GCA_035380285.1 bacterium
GAAGTGTCACCTATGTCCTGAGACTAATCTGTTACCTATGTCCTGAACCCGTACCCTATGCTCCCCCCCAGGGGCCGAGGCGGGGGCGCCTCCTTCCTGAACCCCGAACCCTGAACCCTAAGGGGTCCGTGGCGGAGGGGTTTTTCTCTATGCCCTATGCCCTATGCTCCATGCTCTCTGCTCCCCCCAGGGGCCTAGGCGGGGATGTTTCTTACTGAATTCTGAATACTGTATTCTGAATTCTTCCCCAATCAGAGTAATCAGGTGCAAAAATCCCCAGGGGCCGAGGGAGGATTAGCCACAAGAGGCACAAGCGAGCACAAGTGGGAAAAGGGGCGCCCTGAAGATGCCCAGCGGCGGCTAGTGGAAGCACCCTACCGTTTCCCAATCTGTGAAACCTGCCTGCGGCAGGCAGGTCTGTGGACCCTTCCCTAATCTGCGTAATCTTAGTTTCTGAATTCTTCCCCTGAACCCCGAACCCTGAACCCTAGGGGGGCCTGCGGCGGCCTCTATGCCCTATGCTCTCTGCTCTATACTCCCCCCAGAGGCCGAGACGGGGGCGCCTCCTTCCTGAACCCTGAACCCTGAACCCCGAACCCTGAACCCTAGGGGGGGCCGGCGGCGGCCTCTTACTCTCTGCTCTCTGCCCCCTCCCCTACATCCTGGCGGCAGACCAGGGTGCGCAGGCGGTTGATGGCGGCGGCGATCTCGAAGCGGCGGGGACGGGCCAGGTCCCCCCGCAGGTAGGGGGAGACGGCGTCCAGCCCCTCCCGGTCCAGGTCGGCCTCGACCAGGTCCAGGATCTCGGCCAGGGTGCGGCGCCCGTCGATGTAGCGCTTCTGGGCGTAGTAGACGATGTCGGCGATGGCCCGGGTCTGGCTGACGTCGACCAGCTGCTCCACCTGGAAGAGGTCGATGAAGTGGGTGCCGTAGGCGATCTGGCCCCGGCTCTTGGCGCCGACCTTGGCCTCGTGCTTCCCCCGGCGGGGGTCGAAGCCGCGCTGGAGGGGGATACGGGAACGGATGGAACCGAAGCGCTCCCCCCCTTCCCGGGCCCGGCGGGTGGCGAAGTCCGCGGCGATGCGCTTGGCCTCGGCGGTCCGGTCCCGGGGCCGGTACTCGTCCATCATGATCACGGTGTCGGCCACGTCGAAGTAGTCGCCGCTCCCCCCCATGACCAGCACGGTCGAGACCCCGCGCTCCAGGTAGAGCTGGCGGACCCGGTCGAGGAAGGGGGTGATCGGCTCCTTCTCCGAGGCCACCAGGGCCTGCATGCGCTCGTCCCGGATCATGAAGTTGGTGGCCGAGGTATCCTCGTCGACCAGAAGCACCTGCGCCCCCGCTTCCAGGGCCTCGACGATGTTGGCCGCCTGGGAGGTGGAGCCGCTGGCGTCCTGGGTGGAAAAGTCCCGGGTATCGAGCTTGAGCGGAAGGTTTTTGATGAAGGGGCTGATGTCGACGCCGGCGACCGCGCGGCCGTCCTCGGCCCGGATCTTGACCGCGGAGGCGGCGGTGACGACCAGCTCGCGTCCGTCGCCGGGGATGTGGTTGTACACCCCTTTTTCCAGGGCGGTGAGGAGCGTGGATTTTCCGTGATACCCGCCGCCCACGATCAGGGTGACCCCTTCCGGGATCCCCATTCCCCTGACCTCGCCCCGGTTGGGGCAGTCGAAAGCGACCTCCAGCTCGGGCGGGGCCTGGAAGAGGACCGCCTTGGCCGCGGCCAGGGGGCGGTCGTCGATCCCGCTGGCGCGGGGGAGCAGGGCGCCGTTGCCGACGAACGCGGCCAGTTTCCGGTCGCCCAGCCGGCTCCGGACGAAATCCGCGTCCTCGGCCTGTTCCACGAAGCGCCGGAGCGCTTCGGGGTCGAGGTTGCGGTAGCGGAGGACGGCGTCGATCAGGCCGGGGATCTGGTTCATGAAGATCTCCTCCGCTTCCCGGCCGAGAATGGTCCTCCCCCGCGCCGGCAGCCCCACCACGAAGCGGGCTTCCACGAAGTCGGGCCCGATCACCATCGCCGTCCGGGAAAGCACTTCCTGAGACGGCCGGTCGATGGCCAGCTTGCCGCTGTGACCGGTGCCGCTTCGCCCCTCCGAGGCCTTCGGGGCCCGGCGGTGGAAGTAGCGCACCAGGCAGTCCTCCAGGGCGGTTTTACGGACCGGGGTGGAGTGGAGTTCGGGGGGGAACCCGGCTTCGGCGGCGGCGAGCCGGGCCGCGACCTGGCTGGGGGGGGCGAAGGGGTCGGGCTGAACGTAATCGACGGTGAGGCGAAAGGACCCGAAGTCGTAGACCCCCTTGAGATCCTTGTAGAAGCCGTAGGGCTTGCGGTCGATCCGCCGGAGGTCCCGGCGGAGATCTTCGGCGGTCTTCACGATACCCTCCTCGGCGGCCGGGACGCGGACCTTTCTTTTCCCGCCCCGACGGTCACAGCCGGGAAGCGCTTCACCGTTCATCTCCCTTGCGGCGGGGAGCGACCCGGGCGCCGTCGGTCAGGGAGGAGTCGGGGGCGAGAACCACCACATCGCCTTCCTTGAGCCCCTTCAGCACCGCCACTTCATCCGCGTTGCCGATGCCGGTGACCACCGAGGTCAGCCGGACCCGGCCGTCTTCGACCCGGTAGACCTCGCGCTCGGAGCCGGCGCCGCCGAAGAGGGCGGTGCCGGGAACCAGCAGGACCCCGGCGGCGGAGGCGGTGTAGATGCGGACCCGGACCCGGTACCCGTTCCCCAGCCGCCGCCCGTCTTTCTCCAGGCGCCGCAGCTCCCCCGGGGCGAAGGCGACGACGACGTCGACCCGCTGCTGCTCCACTCCCAGCGAGGAGAGCTTGGTGAAACCGCTGGGCTTGACCCGGAGAACGGTTCCCCGCAGCGAACTCTCCCCCACCGTCTCCCCGAAGATCTCGACTTCGTCGCCGGCTTCGATCCGGGCGGCGTCCTCGGTCAGGACCTCTACCGTGACCTGGAGCCGGGAGAGGTCGCCTATCTCCAGCAGCGGCTCCCCCGGCTGCAGCACGGTCTCGTCCCGGACGTAGCGCTTGAGGACCACTCCGTCGATCGGCGACTCCAGAACGGTGCGCTTCAGGCTCCGGTTCACGTAGATGGGGAGCAGCCGGCTGACCGAGTCGAGCGCCTTCCAGGCGAAGGAATCGGCGGTGGTCGCTTCCGTGTCCATGGCCGCCTGGAGGTAGGCGGACCGCGCCTCCCGTTCCATTTTCTGGCTGACGACCTGGCTCTTGTAGACGCGGTCGATGGCCTCCCAGAGCCATTTCAGGTAATCGGTCCGGGTCCGGCTGGCGCGGACCTGGGCCTCGGAAGCCGCGACCACGTTGGCCATCGCCTGCACGACCGCGTCCGCCTCCTTGAGGGCGTCGAGGAGGTCGGCATTGTCGAGCCGGGCCACCACCTGGCCCCGGGTCACGGCGTCCCCCTCCTCCAGGGTGATGGGAAGGACGCGGCCCGGCTGGGGCATGGTCAGCTTGCAGATGTCGGGGAGGGAGGTGCGGGCCCTCTCCTCGACGTAGCTGCGCGCGGTGCCGCGTTCGATCGCGGCGGTCAGGACCGGCGCGCCCTTCCCCCTTCCCAGGACCACGGCGAGAACGATCAGCACCGCGACGGCGGCGCCCAGCTTGATTTTCAGGCCGCCTTTCTTTTTCATGACGCTTCCTCCTCTTTTTGACGCTCGATCCGGGCGTTCGCCCGGGTTCACTCCTTGATGCTCAACGCCTCCACCCAATCCATCGACCTGATGCTGCGCATGACCACCCACTGCGAGATAAACACGAAGAGCGCGGCCAGGACCACGGTGTAGACTACCGAGATCGGCGAGATCACCGCCGGGAAGGCGTAGAAGTCGTTGCGGAAGGACGTCATCATCGCCCCGATGCCCAGGTAGGCCAGGGGGATGCCCGCCAGCGTCCCCGCCATGTTCGTGGCCAGGCTTTCGCGGAAAAAAAGCGCCCCCACCTGCCGGGGGGTGTAGCCGAGCACCCGCAGGGTGGCCACTTCCCTGCGCCGTTCCTCCAGGGAAATGAACGAACCGTTGAGGATGGAGCCGAAGAAGATGACCGCGGCGAAGACGATCATCACCGCCGCCATCGTCATCATCCCCTGGCTGAACTGCCGGGAGAGGACCAGTTTCTCGGCCCGGGTGTCCCCCACTCCCTCGATTTCCGGCATCGCCGACACCTCCCGGAGAAACTCCCGGCGCTCCGGCTCGGAACCGTCGGTCTTGATCTCGATCGTGTCCATGGCGCCGGTTTCGCCCATGATCCGGTTGAGGTAGGAATAATCGGCGTAGACGGTCAGGCCCAGCATGCTCCTGATGATCCCGGCCACCGGCAGGGAGACGGTCCCGGATGCGCCCCGGACGGGAACGACCGCGAGCCGTTCCCCCGCGTTCACCTCCAACTGCTCGGCCAGGCGCTCGGGAACCAGCAGCCCCGAGGGGGGGACGAGCACCCGGCGCCCGTCCGCGGCGCAGGGCACGGTCAGGCTCCCCCCGGGGAGGATGCCGGCGATCGTCCCTTTTTTGGAGTGGTTGCGGTTGAAGAAGGTGCAGTCGAGGTTGAAGACCGGCTCCGCCGCCGCCACCCCGGGCAGGGCGGCCGCTTCCAGGAGCGCGCCCCCTCCCCGGTAGTCCCGCAGGCCCAGGTGGAAATCGGCGCGCATGACCTTGTCGAACTGGAAATCGATCAAAAAGTCGAGGGAATCAACGAACCCCAGGGCCAGCAGGAGGATGAACGCCCCCAGGGCGCCGGCCACCACCGCTCCCGCCGTCCGCAGACGGTTGCGGAAAAGGTTGCGGACCGTCACCCGCTGCAGCGCGGTCAGCCGGTTCCAGAACGAGGGGATTTTTTCCAGGGCGATCGCTCCCCCCACCGCGGGCGGGGGCGGGTGCATGGCCTCGGCCGGCTCCAACCGGGCCACGCTGCGGATCCCCCGCGCGGCGCCCAGCACCGCGAACAGGAGGGCGATCCCCCAGGACAGCCCCCAGAGCCCGGGATAGACGTCGTCGATCAGGATGGGGAACGTGAAGAAGTTGCGGTAGTACCCGGTCAGCGAACTGCCCAGGGCGTGTCCGATCAGGCAGCCGGCGACTCCCCCGGCCAGCCCCACCACCACGCTGAAAAGCAGGTAGTGGCCCAGCAGCGTCCGGTTCCCGTAGCCCAGGGCCTTGAGCGTCCCCACCACCGTCCGCTGTTGCTGGGCCATCCGGGAGAGGAGGACGTTGAGGACGAGGGCGGCCACCCCCAGGAAGAGGAGGGGAAGGATGGTGGCGAGGCTCTGGAGCCCCTGCATCTCCGAGGAGAGCATCATGTTCGAAAACTGGTTGCGGCGCGTCACCGAGGAAAACACCCCGTACGGTTCCAGGCGCGCGGTCAGTTCCTTCAGGGCCAGGCGCCTCTCCCCGGGACCCGAACCGGGCCGGAAAATGCCGACGACGCCGTTGCAGGCACCGGCGAAGTCGAGAGTATCCTCGGCGTACGAGCGCTTCACGAAAAACACCCCGTAGGCGCCGGGTGTGTCCATGAGGGTGCCCGGGGCGGTCAGGTAGATGAATTCGGGACTGATGGCGGTGCCGACCACGCGCAGGGACCGCTGCCGTCCGGCCACGATCAGGTCCAGCGTGTCCCCGGGTCCGAGACCCCGGGCGTCCGCGAACTTCTCGGAGACGATGACCTGGTTGCTGACCCCGGGAGTGAAGTAGCTTCCCGACCTGACCACGATATCGTCGATGGCCGCGCCGGCTTCCTCGGGCATCGACATCAGCAACCCCCCGACGGGTCGGTCCGCGCCGGGGATGACGACCCGGACCGCCGCCGTCACCCGGGTGCGGACCCGGGCGACGTCATCGAGCGAGGCCAGGCGGGCGACCTCGGGCACCGGCGCCTTTTTGACCTCGATCCAGAAATCCGCCATCCGGCAGGCGTCGTAGTAGGCCGCCCGGGACTTTTCCAGGTTGGCGTAGGCGGTGAGCATGGAGACGAAGGAAGCGATCCCGGCGGCGAGGATGGCCACCACCGCGCTTAGCAGCCGCCAGCTCGAAGCCAGGTCGCGGAGCAGTTTGCGGTCGAGAATCCTCACCCTCTTCCCCGGCCTGCCGCCCGTCTCACCATTGCAGCCGGTCGGCCTCTTTCGGACTGTCCCGACGGTCGACCTTGACGATCTTCCCGTCCTGGAGATGGAAGACGCAGTGGGCCAGTTCGGCGATGGCGGGCGCGTGGGTGATCATGACGGTGGTGGTGGAGAATTTCCGGTTGAGGTCCTGGATCAGGGAGAGGACCTTGACCCCGGTTTCCCGGTCGAGGGCGCCGGTGGGCTCGTCGCAGAGCAGCAGCCGGGGCTGTTTGGCCAGCGCTCGGGCGATGGAGACCCGCTGCTGCTGCCCGCCCGAAAGCTGCGCGGGGAAATGCCCGGCGCGGTCCCGGAGGTCGACCAGGTCCAGGGCTTTCAGGGAGGGGATCGGGTCCCGGACCAAGTCGGCGACGACGTCGACGTTCTCGGCGGCGGTCAGCGTGGGGATGAGGTTGTAGAACTGGAAGACGAACCCGACGTTTTCGCGCCGATACAGGGTCAGGGCCGCCTCGGAGTAGCCGGTGATCTCTTCCTTGTCGAACCAGATCCGGCCGGCGGTGGGGCGGTCGACGCCTCCGATCATGTTCAACAGCGTACTTTTGCCCGAACCGGAAGCCCCCAGAACCACGCTGATCCGCCCCCGGGGGATCTCGGCGTCGACCCCGCGGAGGACCGGGACCTCGACTTCCCCCATCAGGTAGGTCTTGGTCACTCCCTCCAGGCGCAGGGCGCACCCGGAATCCGCGGGCGGAGGAGGAGGCGTCGTTTCCGGTTGGACCTGCTCTGGCATCGTTCCCGCGGACAAACGCCGCCTCGGCTCCTCGGGTTAATCCCCGGATTCTTTCTTAGCGCTCTTTTTGGAAGCGTCCGGGGCCGGAACGCTCGCCGGCGCGGCGTCCTTTTTCTTGGCCTCGCCGTAGCCGGGTTTGCGGTAGTCGGTGGCGTAGAAGCCCGACCCCTTGAAGATGATTCCCGCGCCGGTGCCGAGCAGACGTTCCAGCTTCCCGCCGCAGATCGGGCACTTCCTCAGCTTGCGGGCCGTCATCGGCTGAAAAACCTCGAACGTGTGCCCGCAGTCGCGGCATCGGTAATCATAGGTGGGCATCGGTCGCTCCTTGCCTTCGATCCGTCCTGGAGACTTATGTCTTGATACCCGATCGGCGCGAAGAAGGCAAGCTCTATCCCCGGGTCCTTTCCTCTGGCGGGCGGCGGCGGCGGCGGCTATTATTGCAGCCATGGACTCCGCGGCCCTGAAAACCTACCTCGCCGAGCGGGCGGCCCGGATCGACCGGGCCCTGGTCGAAGCCATGCCCGCCCCTACGACCTTCCCCGAGCGCCTGCATCGGGCCATGCTCTACAGCCTGACCGCACCGGGCAAGCGCATCCGTCCCATCCTCTGCCTGGCGGCGGCCGCCGCCTCGGGGGGCCGGGAAGAGGACGCCGTCGCCCCCGCCTGCGCGGTGGAGATGATCCACGCCCACTCCCTCATCCACGACGATCTCCCCTGCATGGACGACGACGACCTCCGCCGGGGCCTTCCCACCTGTCATGTCCGGTTCGGCGAAGTCACCGCCCTCCTGGCCGGCGACGCCCTGATCTCGGCGGCCTACGCCGTCCTGGCTCGGGCTCCCCTGGCCGACGAGACGGTCCGGCGCCTGGTCGCCGCCCTGGCCGCGGCCGCGGGCAGCGAGGGGATCTGCGGGGGGCAGGAAGCGGACATGGCGGCCGAGGGAACGGAAGCCGGCCTGGAAGCCGTGGAGACGATCCACCGCTACAAGACCGGGAGCCTCCTCCGGGCGGCGGTGGTGATGGGCGGAATCGCCGGCGGTGCGGCCCCTTCCCGGCTCCGGGCCCTGGGCGACTACGGCTCGCGCTTCGGCCTGGCCTTCCAGATCCGCGACGACCTCCTGGACGTGACCGGAAACCGCGAACAACTGGGTAAGACCCCGGGCAAGGACGCCTCCAAGTCCAAGCCCACCTACGCCTCCCTTCTGGGAGCCGAGGGCTGCCGGAACGAACTCGACCGGCTGGTCGGCGAATGCGCCCGGGTCCTGGAAGAGTTCGGCACCGAGGCCGACCCGCTGCGGGCCCTGGCCCGGCTGCTGGACGCCCGGGAACCATGAGCCGGGAGGAAGAGCTCATGGAGAAGGGGCTCGACGACGTCTACCGGATCCCGGAGCGCCCCCCATCGCGGTTCGGACGGAAGTTCCCCACCGTTTACTTCCTCGAACGCCTGGCGGAGGCGATCGCGGCCACCGCCCGGCTGACCCGCAAGCCCGGTCTGACCGACCGGGAGTTCGTCCTTTCCTGCCGGCGCCCGATGGAAGCGATGCTCGCCGTGGGCGCCCGTCTCGAGATCGACGGCTTGGAAAACTTCACCGGCCTGCCCGGCCCCTGCGTCTTCATCGGGAACCACATGAGCACCCTGGAGACCGTCACCCTCCCCTGGCTGATCTGGCCCTGGCGGAGGGTGAGCTTCGTGGTCAAGCGGGAACTCATGGGCTACCCGGGGATGGGCCGGATCCTCGCCTTCATGCGCTCCATCCCGGTGGAAAGAACCAATCCGCGCCTCGACCTGAAGACGGTCATGTCCCGCGGGGAAGCCCTTCTCGCCGAGGGATGGGCGGTGGTGATCTTCCCTCAGGCCCATCGCCGGGACCGCTTCGATCCGGGAGCCTTCAACACCATCGGAGTGCGCCTGGCCGCCCGGGCCGGGGTCCCGGTGGTCCCCGTCGCCATCAAGACCGACGCGTGGGCCCCCGGGCGCGTGCTCAAGGACTGCGGGCGCGTCCGGCCCGACCGGCCGATCGTCTTCAGTTTCGGAGCCCCGATCCCCGCCGCGGGCAACGGCCGCGAGGCCCAGCGACGGGTGGTCGGCTTCATCGCCGACGTGCTGGCCCCCTACGGGCTGGCCGAACCCGAACCCGGAGAAACGCCATGAACCGCCGCCGATCCGCCGTTCTCCTCATTCACTGCCCCGACCGCCAGGGGCTGGTCGTCGCCGTCACCGGCTTCATCCAGGAGCATCGCGGCAACATCGTCCATCTGGACGAAGTCGTGGACGGGGATTCCGGAACGTTTTTCATGCGGGTGGAGTGGGAGCTGGAAGGGTTCACCATCCCCCCGGAACGGATCGCCGAAACGTTTCAAACCGCCGTGGCGGCCAAGCTGGCCATGGTCTGGAGCCTGTATTTTTCCGAGGACGTCCCCCGGATGGCGATCTTCGTCTCCCACCTTCCCCACTGCCTCTACGATCTGCTCGCCCGCAGACAAGCCGGGGAATGGCGGGTCGACATCCCCCTGATCGTCGGCAACCATCCCGACCTCGAAGACGTGGCCCGGCGCTTCGGAATCGATTTTTACTGCTTCCCCGTCGACGCCGGCAACAAATCCCGGCAGGAAGCGGCGGAGCTGGAGCTGCTCGAGCGCAACCGGATCGATTTCATCGTCCTGGCCCGCTACATGCAGATCCTCTCCGGCGGTTTCGTCGCCCGCTACCCCAACCGGATCATCAACATCCACCACTCCTTTCTCCCGGCTTTTCCCGGCGCCCGGCCTTACCATTCCGCCTACGAACGCGGGGTGAAGATCATCGGGGCGACCAGCCACTACGTTTCCGCGCAGCTGGACGAGGGCCCGATCATCGCCCAGGACGTGATCCATCTTTCCCACAAGGACCAGGTCGCCGACCTGATCCGCAAAGGCCGGGACCTGGAGAAAACGGTTCTGGCCCGGGCGGTCTGGCATCACCTGCAGCGCCGGATCCTGGTCTTCGGGAACCGGACGGTGGTATTCGACTGAACCGAGGTCTTTGCTCTTTCCTTCCCGGGATCTTTGTCCGATAGTATGCCATGCGCGCGCTCAGGAAAATTCCGGGGGTCCCTCTCCTGCTCCTGGGCGTCTTCTCCTTCCTCCTGCCTTCCTCCGCCCTCTCCTGGGGATCGTGGGAGCACCAGGTCTGCGGGGAGGTGGCCGAACTGGCCCTGCTCCCGGCGGCGCGCCGCCAGATCGATCTCCTCCTCGGCCCCGGCGTACGCCTCAGCCAGGTGGCCAACTGGGCGGACGAGATCAAACGCGCCCGCCGCGAAACCGGTCCCTGGCATTACGTCAACTACCCGCTTCGGGATAGCGAGCCCGGCTTCAGCGTGTACGAGGCCGACGAGGGCAACGTCGTCACCGCCCTCGAGGAGCAGCTGCGCCGCGCCGGCGACTGGACCCTTGAAACCGAAAAGCGGGCCGAAGCACTCAAGTTCGTGGTCCATTTCGTGGGCGATATTCATCAGCCCATGCACTGCGCCGCCGGTGAAGACCGGGGAGGCAATACCGTGGTCGTCTTCTTCGACGGGTCCCGGACCAACTACCATTCGGTCTGGGACAGCCGTTTCAGCGGGTTCCGGGACCGGTCCCCCGAGCTTTTCGCTCTCCGCCTGTGGGAGCTGAGCACCCCGGGCTTCCGGGAGCGCGCCGCCGCGGGTTCCCCCTACGACTGGATGGTCGAGTCCCACGTTCTCGCCCGGGACTTCGCCTACCCTCTGCTGGAAAAAGCCCGCTCCTGCCAGCGCACCCGCCGCCCGGAACTTTCCGGCGTCTGGGCCCGGGCGGCCCGGCCGCTGATCATGCGCCGGCTCTTCGTCGCCGGGGTCAGGCTGGCCGCCGCTCTCAACCGCACCCTGGTTCCGCCCCCCCCCACCCCGGCGCCCCCGCCTCCGTCCCTGGAGAACTCCGCGCCTGATTACGCTGACTAACTCTGATTAGGGGGGTGAATTCAGGGTTCAGGGTTCAGGCCCTCCGCCTAGTCCCCTTAATGGGTCCACAAACCTGCCTGCCGGCAGGCAGGTTTCACAGATGAGAGAAAGAGGATTCAGAATTTTTTCTCTATGCACTATGCGCCATGCTCTATGCTCCCCCCAGAGGCCGAGGAGGGGGCGTCTCCTTCCTGAACCCTGAACCCCGAACCCTAAGGGGTCCATGGCGGAGGGGTTTTTCTCTATGCCCTATGCTCCATGCTTCTCTTCCCCTGAACCCCCTCTTTCCCCCTCTGTGACCTCTGTGGTTCAGTTCCCTTCCCCCTACCTGTGAAAGGCGTATCGAAGCCGGATCAAACTTCCTTGTAGATCCGCCAGACCGCCCAGAGAATGGAAAGAGAGGCGACGAAGAAACAGATCCTCAGAAAATCCTGGCTGACGGAAAAGGAGAAGAGGTGGGACAGGTCATAAAAGACATACACGGCGAAGGTCAGCGTCAGACCCGCCCCCCAGGTCTTTTTCTTGTGGACCAGCAGAGACAGCCCCAGCAACGCGACCAGGACCTCGAAACCGATCGACACGATCTGCACTACATTCACACCGCGCCTCCGATGTTGCGGTTTTCCGCGGGCCGCAGCCAAGGCCGTTTCCCTCGGCCGACTCGGCCCTGGAATTTTTGCACCTGATTACTCTGATTAACTCTGATTGGGGGTGATTCAGGGGTTCAGGGTTCAGGGTTCAGGGTTCAGGGGGGGCATAGAGCATAGAGCCCGGCATTCCCAGGCCGTATTCATCCCCTTAAATCCTCTGTGCCTCTTGTGCCTTTTGTGGCTAACCCTCTCCCCTTCATGATCTTCATGCCCTTCATGGCCGAACTAAGATTACGCAGATTGGGAAATAACGGAGTGCTCCCACTATCTCCACCGAGACACTTTCACCCCGCCTTTAATCCTCTCTAAAATCTCTGTGACCTGTGGTTCAGTTTCCTCCCTCTACCCCCCCGAGATTGCTTCGTCGCCCCGGCTCCTCGCAATGACCTCCGATATCCCGTTCCCCCTGCTCCCCCCAAAAACCTCTCCTTATCTGTGTAAACCTGCCTGCCGGCAGGCAGGTCTGTGGACTCCTCCTTCCTGAACCCTGAACCCCGAACCCTGAACCCTAGGGGGGGCCGGCGGTGGCCTCGTGCCCTATGCTCTCTGCTCCCCCCAGGGCTACTGAATACTGAATTCTGACTCCTGAATTCTATTCCTGCCCCTGAACCCCGAACCCTGAACCCTAGGGGGTTCGTGGCGGAGGGGTTTTTCTCTATGCCCTATGCTCCATGCTCTATGCTCTCTGCTCCCGTATCCTCCGGGCCGGAGGCGGGCTTGGCCTGCCAGGGCCAACGATGCTCGACCTCCATCTGGAGAGCCATGCTCAGGAAAGTCCGGATCAGTACGATCAGCCCCAGGGTGACGACGTTGGCCAGGGTGGGAGCGACCACCACCGTCCGGATGATGTCGCCCGCCACCAGGAACTCCAGCCCCAGGAGGATGGCCCGCCCCAGGTCCTGGCGGTACATTTTGTAGCCCTCGTCGGCGCTGCGCCGCCGGAAGAGAAAGCGCCCGGTCGCCGCCAGGGCGCCGACGACGATGATCAGAACCCCGACCGCGTCGATGCCCGTACCCGCCGCCGCCATCACGTCCCGGTAATAGTGCATGCTTCCTCCTTTTCGATCACTCCGGCGAACGGGAACGCGGAGCCCCGCTCCGGCCCAGCCCCAGGAACCGCTGCAGCCGTTTGAACACGTTTTCCCGGCGCAACGACTCCGAAACGATCTTCTCTCCGATGTCCTTGAGCCCGGCCAGGGCCTGGGCGTTCTCGGACCGGCGTTTTTCGACCAGGTCGGCCAACAGCCCCGGGATCTTCTCGTCCATCCCCAGGAGGGCGGCGAAGGCGTCGGAGCCGAAGCGCAGCACCGCCGCTTCGCCCCGGGCGGTCACGGTCGCGGTGCGGGGGAGCCCGGTGATCAGGCTCATCTCCCCCACCAGCGCCCCCGGACCGAGTTCGAAATCGAGGGGTTCCTTGCCGTCGTACTCGATCCGGCAGGCCAGGGTCCCCGAGGTTATGATCAGGCACCAATCCCCTTCCTCCCCCTGGCGGAAGAGCACCTCTCCGTCGGTGTAGCGCTGCCGACGCAGCAGGGGGGCCAGGGCGGCGGCTGCCTCCTCGCCGACCACGGGGCGCCCGGCCCCGTCGAGCAGGAGGGAGGCCAGGTCGCTGCGGGCCAGGTCCCGGGCGGTCGCCCGCAGGTCGGCGTCCTCCGGGGGCATCGTCCGCTGCCGGTAGACCACGGCCATAAAGTCGTTGAGGAGCTTGTCGCTCATGGGGAACGGAATCTCGATCCCGTTGCGTTTGAACTCGTACCAGATCATCCGGCAGACGTCCCCTTCGATGGGGACCCGGTCCTGGTAGCGGTTGCTCCAGAAACGGAGCACGTAGTTGATGCCGTAGTCCTGGTAGGCGGTGACGTAAGCCGTGGGCGCGGGGCGCTTCATCACCTCCGGAACCGCCCGGACGGCGCTGAGCAGGGCCGCGATCACTTCCCCGGGAGCGTCGGAGTAGCTGGCCCCGACGTCGATCTCGTGCCGCCGCAGGGGGGTGGGGATGGAGAGGTTGCGCACCTCGGAGGAGGAAACGACGCTGTTGGGGATGATGACGGTATGCCCTCCCACCGTACGCAGCCTGGTTTCGCGCCAGTTGGTCATGATCACCTTCCCCTCGCTCTCCCCGATCCGCACCCAGTCGCCCGGAACCACCGAGCGGGTCAGGTGCAGCGACATCCCCGCCAGGAGGTTTCCCAGCACTCCCTGGAGAGCGAAGCCGATAACCGCGGTTACCAGCGCGGTAGAGGCCAGCAGGGGCGAGATGTCGATGTCCATGATCACCCGCATGATCCAGAAAAGAACGCCGACCAGGACCACTACCCGGATGATGTTCCGCAGCAGGGCCGGGACCGGGAACTCCTTTCCCCGGATCGAGAAGGAACGCAGCAAAAGCATCTCCAGGAGGTTGACGGCCAGGAGGGTAGCCCAGAAGAGGTACCAGCCCGCCCGGTAGGAGGGGGCGGGCGGGACGATGCCGCAGCCGGGGAGGACGGCCCGGAAGAGAGGCCAGCTGACGAGGAGCACGGCCAGGGGGAAGACCACCCCGGCGCCGGCCCGGATTTTGCGGCGGACCAGAACCGTGATCGCGGCCGCGGCCAGAAAAGCCAGGCCGAACCCTCCCAGGCCGGAAAGAAGCACGACGATCTTACCGAGCAGGCTCATGGCGCCCCCCTTTCAATTCGAACTCCATCCCCGCCCGGGCGAAAGCCGCGCCCGGGAAAAGCTCCCGGGCTTCCAGCTCCCGGGCCATGAGGATCTCGTCCACGCTCTCGGGAGAGTGGTGAATGATCATGGTCCGGCGAGCGCCGATGACCTGGCCCAGGGCGCAGGCTCCATCCCAGGTGTTGTGCCCCCACCCTTTCCGGACTTCGTACTCTTCCTCGCTGTAGGCTCCGTCGATCAGGGCCAGGTCCGGGTACCCCCCCCGGGTGGCCAGGCTCCGGAACAGTTCCTTCTCTTCCGGGGAGGACTCTCCGTACTCGAAGTCGGTGGCGAAGAGAAAGCTGGAGCCGGTGGCGGGCTCTTCCACCCGGTAGGCGAACCCTCCCCCGGGGTGGTGGACCGGGACCCAGCGCACCCGCAGGCCGCCGTACTCCAGGGGAGCGTCGAGTCCCAACGGGGGAAGATCGATGAACTCGACCCGGGCCGGGGCGGCCGTGGCCGAGACCGGCCAGAACGGCTGGGCCAGGAAGCGGGAGAAGACTTCGGCGACCCCGAACCCGCCCGGACGCGGGGAAGCCACCCTGATCTCCCAGTCATCCCGCATCAGGGGCGGAAAGGCGGGGAACCCGATCAGGTGGTCGAGGTGGTAGTGGGTGAGGAGGATGAGAACCTGGTCGCGGGAGCCTTCCGCCAGGGCCGCGCCCATTTCCCTGAGCCCCGACCCGGCGTCGAGGGCCAGGGCCTCCCCCTTTCCCCCCTCCACCAGGATGGAGGTCGTCTCCCCCCCGTAGAGCATGTACTCCGCCCCGGTGACCGGACTGGTGCCCCGTACTCCGTAGATCCGCACTTTCATGGTTTTCCCCGTTACTTGTTTTCTAAATTCCAGACCCCGTCCCAGGCCCCTTTCCCGGAGGCCAGTTCGCGGCAGCGGGCGAGGTAGACCGCGGCCGCCGGATCGTTCGGCAGCCCTTCGAATATCCCCGCCGCCCCCGCCCAATCCCCGGCCCGGCAGAGTTCCAGCCCCCGGGCAAAGGCCTCCGCCCGGGGGGCGGCGGCGGCGCCGGTGTCGCCCAGGGGTTCGTAGACGCGCACGGGTTCGCGCCGCCCGACCACGCGCAGGTCTCCCAGTTCCCGACCCGGGAAGACCCCGCCGGTTTTTTCCCAGGTGAAGGCCGAGACCATGATGAAGGTCCCGAAAGCCTTGTTCGCCCCTTCCAGGCGCGAAGCCAGGTTGGCGGCGTCGCCGAGCACGGTGTAGTCGAACCGCTCCCGGGAACCCATGTTTCCCACCACCACTTCCCCGGTGTTGAGACCGATGCGCATTTTCAGAAGCGCCCCGTAACGCTCCCGCAGCGTCTCCCGGATCCCGTCGAGCCGCGCCTGACAGCGCACCGCCGCCCGCACCGCCCGAACGGCATGGTCTTCCTGCTCCAGGGGAGCGTTCCAGAAAGCGATGATCGCGTCCCCCTCGTACTTGTCCAGGGTCCCCCCCTCTTCGAGGATGATGTCGGTCATCTCCGAAAGATAGTCGTTCAGAAGCCCCGTCAGCTCCACCGGCCCGAGCTTTTCCGAAAACGTCGAAAATCCCTGGAGGTCGGAGAAAAAGATGGTCAGTTCCCTGCGCTCGCCGCCCAGGGTAAGCCGCCCCGGGTCCTCCAGGAGCTTCTCCACCACCTCGGGGCTGAGATAATGCCGGAACGCGCTCTTGATGAAGGCCTTCTGCCGGCCTTCGGTGGCGTAGCGGTAGACCATGCCCCCGAAGAGGGCGAGAACGGCCCCCGCTTCCGGGGCGACGATGGGCCAGACGTAGCCCGCCCGGTAGGCCGCGAACCCGGCGATCCAGGGAAGGGGCAGCACGACGGCGCAGACGACGACGCTCCGGGACGCTTTGCGGGACCGGGAAACGAGGAGACCGGCGATCAGCGCCAGGACGATCGATCCGGCGGCGGTCAGCGCCGGCGGAGTTTCGCGCAGGAACCCCCCCGCCAGCAGGTTGTCGAGCATGACCGCGTGGACGAGCACGCCGGGAGCGACCGGAGATACCGGCGTCGCCCTCAGGTCGAGAAGACCTCCGGCGCTGAAACCGAAGAGAACGTAGCGGTCGCGGAAAAATTCCGGATCCAGCTCCGGCGGTTCCCCTCCCTGGATCAGGGCCTCGGACCGGATCACCGCCGCCGCCGAGACGGGGCGGTAGACCTCAGTTCCTCCCGGGTAGCGCAGAACCGCCTTGCCCTCCCCGTCCAGCGGTATCCGCGCCTCCCCCAGCCGCAGGACCCCGGCGGCGTAGGCCGGGACCGTTTCCGGAACGGGGACCAGATAGGCCCCCAGCCCCAGGGAAGCGACCGGCTCCCCGCCCAGGAACGCAACCGGGGCCGCCCGGCGGAAGACGGAGTCCTGGTCGGGGAACTCGGTGACGTTGGCCAGCAGCCGGCAGGCCGCGGCGTACTCGGGGATGGGGATCGTCGCCGACCGGAACCGCGGCCGGGAACGGGCCGCGAGCGCTTCCCAGCCTTCGCCCCTCAGCGGCACCCCCGGCAGACCCTCGGGGAAAACGGAGGCGGCCGCCGTGTCCCGGGAGAGGGAGAGCGCCCCCACCACCGGAGGTTGGCCGGCGGCGACGGCTTCGACCAGGCGCAGATCGTCCCCCACGCTCCAGACCGAGGGCTCGGTGTAGAGAACGTCGAGGGCCGCCACCCGGGCTCCGGAGCGTCCCAGAAACGCCAGCACGGCCCCGTAGACCTCGCGGGGCCAGGGCCAGGCCCAGCCGTTCTCGTTCTTGCCCCAGTCCAGGCTCTTCTGGTCGAGCAGGACCAGTCGGATGCGGTCCGTGGCCGGCGACGGCGCGGCAAACAGACGCTCCCGCCAGTCCCAGGTTGCGTCTTCCCAACGCTGGAGGGGGCCGGCCGCTTCCAGGACGACGGCCAGCGCCCCCCCGGCCAGTCCGATCAGGAACCCGGCCGCGAGTTTTTTCCGTTTCCCTCCCGCCACCCGACGTCCTCTTCCCGGGGTCAAACCCCGCCCATGGAGTCTTCGAAGCGCTTCCGCCGCACCGGCGGCGGCGAAACCGGGGGAACCGCCGCCAGCTCGCTCTTGATGTCCTCGATCCGATCCTCGGGGTCCGGATGGGTTTTTCCGAAGCCGAGGTCCCCGGGCTCGACCTCTTTATCCATCTGGGCGAGCATGCTGGCCAGGGCCCGCGGATCGTAGCCGACCCGCTTCAGGATGACGATGGCGCTGGCGTCGGCCTCGCTCTCGGCGGAACGGGCATACCCGCTGTTCATCATGGTGGAGGTGATGTCGCCGATGCTTCCCTCGAAGGCGTCGGTCAGTTCCGCCAGTTCCTCTCCCCCGAAGGACCGCGCCGACTCCGCGGCCAGGATGTTGAGGGCGCTGGTCAGGCGGCCGCTCTTGATCGCCTTGAGGCCGTGCTCGTTCTGGACGTGGCCGATTTCATGGGCCAGCACCGCGGCCAGCTCGTCTTCGTTCCGGCAGAGGCCGACCATGCCCCGGGAGATGAAGATGAACCCGCCGGGGGCGGCGAAGGCGTTGATCTCGTCGGTGTCGAGGAGGAGGAAATGGTAGCCGCCGAAGGTCTCCGGCTTATCCGAAGCCGCGGCCAGGGTCTGCCCCAGTTCGTTGAGGTAACGGTTGGCATCGGAGTCGTCGTAGACGGAGTAGGTGCTGAGGACCGTCGCCCCCACCGCCCGGCCGATGTAATACTCCTGCTCGGGGGTGATGTCCTCGAAGGTCTTCGCCACCGCCTTGGAACTGCGCCGCAGGGATTCGGCCTGCTCGGGGCTCATGGTCCCGGTCGACTCCCCCACGGTGGCGCCGACGTCGCCCAGGCTTTCCAGGGCCTTGCATCCGCCCGCCAGAAGCGGGGCCGCGGCCGCCAGGACCGCCAGCAAACGCAGCGGCGCCTTCATCGAGCACCTCCCCCGATCATGGTCACGCCGCCTTCGCGGAGAAACCGCTCCATCTGCTCGGGGGTGACGACGAATTTCTCCATCCGGTCGATCCAGGTGAAGTCGATCTCCCGGTTTCGCTCCTTGAACTCGGCTTCGATGTCGGAGTTGAACCCCTTTCCGGCCAGGGCCAGCTCGTCCGCCGTGGCCCCCGTGCCCACGTTGCTCCCGCCCGCCTTGATCTCGATCTCTTCGTCGGTCAGGGCCGAGGAGTGGACCCAGCCTTTCCTCCCTCCCGGGAGGGAGACCAGGGACCAGCCCTGGCTTTCCTCGGTGACCGAAACCCGGTCCCCGTAGTTGAGCGTGGCCACGATCTTTCCCAGGAACGAGGGCCGTTCCCTGATCTGGGCTTCCCTCACCTGGATGTTGAGCAAGTCCGCCGCGGCCGAGCCCGCGGACAGAACCGCGGCGGCAAGCGCGCCGCCCACTATGAGCCCTTTCATTCCTGCACCCCCTGCTGGTTGCTGTCGTTCGTTCGAGAAAGACCCCCGGCGATCTTCACCGCCAGGGCCGCCGTCCTGAGACGGCCTTCCGCCGAACCCGCCGCTTCGGCCGCGTCCAGCGCGGCCGCGGCCGCTCTCAGGGCCTCCCGGCCCCGGCCGGCGGCGGCGAAACTGCGGGCGGCGCGGTAGTACCGCTGCGATGCCCGCCCCGGGTCCTCCGCCCGGAGCCAGGCTTCGCCGGACCGGGTCAGGGTCGCGGCCATCCCCGCGTAATCGCGCTCCAGGCGCTGCCGCTCGGCCCGCTCGTCCCAAAACCCGGCGGCCTCGGGCCACCTTCCGCCGGCGGCCGCCGCCCGCGCGGCCAGGGCGCAGTACTCGGACCGCAGCGGCGAGTCCGGGCCCGGGACTTCGATCTTTTCCCAGACCGGCCCGGGAGGGGCGCCGCTCTCCAGGAGTATGCGCACCCGCAGCAGCTTCGTCTCCTCGCGCTGCTCGGGGGTGGGCTCCCCGGCGCCCGCTTCCAGCGCGTCCAGAGCGGCGGTGGCCCGGCCCGGCTCCCCGGCCTTGAGGGCGACTGCCGCTTCGATCAGGCGCAGGGCCGGAGGCGGTCCGCCCAGGCGCTCCGACTCGATCAGCGACTCGTCGATCAGCTTCAGGGCTTCGCCCGAAGCCCCCTGCGCCGACAGGCAGAGCGCCAGGTTGGCGGCGGCATTCGTCACCGAAGCGGGGTTGTCCGTCAACCACGCCCGGTCCAGGGCCCGGCGGTAGAGCCGCTCCGCGTAATCCCGGTTCCCGGCGGCATAGGCGCGGGCGGCGCTCCGGGCCAGAAGCGCGTACTCGGAATCGAGCGGGGGGCCGGGGTCGGGGGTGGAGCCGCAGCCGACGAAAGCGGCGCCGGCCAGGACGCAGCCGACCGCCCGGAGGATCGCCCCCAGCGCCTTCATCGGCCGTCTCCCGGGGATTCTTCCAGATCCAGGGCCCCGGGCCCCAGGAGCCCGGGGTCCCGGGGGTTGGGCTCGACGTAGCTCCGGATCAGCCAATGGCGCTGCACCGCCTCCAGGAGCCGGCGGGCCTCGTCGAGGGAATCGCGCATCTGCAGGACGGTGCCCGGGGCGTCGTCGACCTCGCCGGATATGGTTTCGACCATCCCCGGCAGGGGCGCCGCCGCCTGCTTCAGCTTCCCCGTGATCTCCCGCAGGTCGGCCACCATCTCCCTCACCTGGGCGGCCATCTCCGGATCGGTCAGGACCGCGCCCGCCGGGCCTTCGCCCTCGGCCAGGGACGCGCTGATGCGCCGGAGGTTGGCGATCAACTGCATGATGTCGCCGTCGGGGCGCCCCGCCTCCTCTCCCAGTTCGGCGTAGACCTTGAGGGTGATCCGGGCCTGTTCCATGACGTCCCGGGCCTGAAGTTGGATCTCCTCGAGCGTGGACTGGAGGGTTTCGGTGATCTCCTTGTCCCGGCGGCAGGGGATGAAGGAATCCGGCGCAAGACGTTCCCCCTTCCCCCGGGTGATCTCGATGTAGGCGTCTCCGGCGACCACGAAGGCCTTGCGGATGACCGCCTGCGAATCCTTGCGGATGAAGCGGACGAAGTCCCCCCGGATCTCGATCTTCCCTTCCATGCTCCCGTCTTCCGCCACGGAGATGTCGGGGACGGTCCCCACCGTCGTCCCCAGAATTTCGACCCGGGCGCCGGGCACCAGACCGTAGGAACCGCTCTCCGGGAAAGTCACCCGGTATTTGGTGACCGGCTCGAACCACTTCTGGGCGTTGGCGGCGAAGTAGATCCCGGCCGCCAGCAGGGCCAGGACGAGGATGACGAAGACTCCTACGATCTCGTTGACGTAACGGAATTTGAACTTCTGGGCCATTGTCGTTCCCCCATCGTCAATCCTGAAGCACCAGAGCCGTCCCCTCCAGCCGGTAACTCCGGGAAGGCAGCGTCCCGGGCTCCGGGAGGGTCGCGGGCTCGTCCGTTATCCATACCGCGGCCGCCCCATCCCCGAGCATGCCGGCCACGGCGGAGTGGAACATCCCCCGGTGTTCACTATAAACCCCGGAAAAGGGGTTTTCCAACAGTATGAGACGCGGACGGCCCAGGAAGGCCCGAACCCATTCGTAGCGCCGCAGGCGTTCGGCGGCCTCCGCGGCCGGGCGAACCGGCGGCGGGGGGGGCAGATCGAACCGTGACGAAAGCTCGGCGGCGGCGGCGGCGACGGCCGCCGGGGGTTCGCCGGTATGGTGGCGCGCGGCCAGGGTGATGTTCTCGTCGATGTTGAGGTTGCTGATCCAGGACGAGGCGGCGAAAACCCGTCCCGTCTCCCCCCGCCGGCGGCTGGATTCCGAAGGGTCGGCCTCAGCCCAGTCGCGCCCTCGGAACCTCACCTCTCCCGCCGACGCGAGGACCAAGCCCTGGGCCAGGTCGGCCAGGACGAAGCGGGCGAGGTTGACCCCGCGCCCCACCGTGATCAGGGCCGCTTCGCCGGGGACAAGGCGGAGGTCGACCCCTTCCAGGGAGGTGCCGGGGCGGCCGTCGCCCCGGCAGCAGGCTCCGCGCAGTTCCAGAACCGGGACCGTCTCTTGTGCCCGCGGCTCAGGCATAGGTCAGAACCGAAATGACGGCCATGGTCAGGAAGAGGGCGGTCACCGATTTCACCACCGCCCGGGTCGCGAATATGGGGATCTCGTGCCGGCTGGTCGCGCTCATCCCCTCCAGGCAGCAGATGGTCCCGGTCAGCACCCCCGGGAAAAACGACTTGGAGATAAAATTGGTGACGTCGGCGGGCGTGATCGCCTTGAAGACGCTGCGGGCGAAGACCAGCGGCGATTCCTGCCCCCCTCCCAGGAAAAGGCCGCTGACGAAGCCGCTGACGAAGGAAAACGCCACGAAGAGGACCGAGAGGCAGAAGACGGAGACGGTCACCCCCACCACCCGGGGCCAGACCAGGTAGATCATCGGATCCAATCCCAGGGAATCGAGGAGCCTGATCTCCCCGGAAACGCTCATCGACCCCAGCTCCGTGGCGATGGCGGTCCCGCTGCGGCCGATGACGATGAAGTTGACCAGCAGGGGCCCCAGTTCCCGGATCAGAACCGCCACCAGAATCGGTCCCAGCAGGGCCGACTGGCCCACCCGGGTCAACCAGAGCTGCGCCTGCACCACCACCGAAACCCCGATCAGCAGCGCGATGAAGATGACGAACCGGGAAGCTTCCACTCCGGTGAAGAGGATCTGGCGCGCCAGGACGTCCCGGACGGTCCGTTTCCAGGTTTCGCGGCGGCGGCTTACCAGAAAAACGGTAAGCGCCGTCGCCGCCAGATCGCGCAGATAGCATACCCGGGAAATGGCGGAGACGCCCATTGCTGTCAGTATTCTTCTCATATTCGCTTTCCGCCAAGAATTCTCTGGAAATTATACCCGTTCCCTGAGACGATTTTTTACTAAATTTATTCGCCGCGAAGAAGGTGAGCAGATGCAGTTGGGTCATATGAACTCCCCGTTCTTCCCCCTCGACGAGGAATTCCGGTTCGCGGCCGGCGCCGGGTTCGATTTTCTGGAATTGACCATCGAACCGCCGGCCACCCCGATCGAGGAGCTGGACGCCGGAACCATCCTGGAACTTTCCCGGGAGCACTCCCTGCCGGTTCCGGTCGGCCATAACTCCTGGTACATCCCCTATGCCAACCCCCTGACCTCCGTTCGGGAGGCCTGTCTTCCCTACCTGGAAGCCTGTTTCGACCTCTGCCGGGACGTGGGAATCGACCGGATCAACGTGCATACCAACCTTTCCTATTCGAGCAAACTGCTGAAAGAGGTGATCCGCGCCCACGTCGAATTCCTCACCCTGGCGGCGGCGGCGGCCGGGGCCAGGGACATCCGGCTGATGCTGGAACCGGTCGGGAGCAGGTACGACACCTTCGAGACCATATCCCTGATCCTGGACAGCGTCGAAAACCTCCACCTGCACCTCGACCTCGGACACGCCAACATCACCGAGCCCGACGGGGGCGCGGCCCTGATCGCCCGTTACGGCCCCCGGCTCCTCCACGTCCATGTCTCCGACAACCGGGGGGACGACGATCAGCACCTGCCGCTGGGATGCGGGAGCCTGGAACTGGACCGGATCCTCGGCGCCCTGCGCGAGGCCGGCTACGACGGCACCTTTACCCTGGAGATATTCGCCTCCGACCGCGATTACCTGCTCATGAGCCGCGACATCTTCCTGGCCGCCTGGGAGAAAACCGAAGACTGAACCGAGCCGCCGATAAGGAGAAACCGATGAAGAAGATCTGGATGCTGCTCCCGGCCGCCCTGCTTTCCCTGGCTTCCGCCGGCGACGGCGAAGAGGCCGGGCCACCGTCAACACCGGAGGAAACCGTGAACCGACCCGCCCCGATAACCGCCGTCATCGAGACCGGCAGAGGACCGATTCACCTTGTGCTCTTCGCCGACCAGGCTCCCCTGACCGTAGCCAACTTCGTCAACCTGGCCCGGCGCGGATTTTACGACGGGGGCTCGTTCCACCGCGTCATCGACAATTTCATGATCCAGGGGGGGTGTCCGCTGGGAACCGGCAGCGGCGGCCCCGGGTATACCTTCGCCGACGAATTCTCGCCCGATCTGCGCCACGACCGCCCCGGCGTCCTTTCCATGGCCAACCGGGGCCCCGGCACCAACGGGAGCCAGTTTTTCATCACTCACACCGCCACCCCCTGGCTGGACGGGAAACACACCGTTTTCGGGCGGGTGGCGGGCCCGGAAGATCAGGCGGTGGTCGATGCCGTCCGCAAGGGCGATCGGATCGTCTCCATCCGCATCGACGGCGACTGCGGCGAGCTGATGGAAAAAATGGCCCCGCAGATCGAGAACTGGAACCGGATTCTCGATGCCGTCCGGCCCCCGGCGCCGGGCGATTGAGGAGACCGGGGCGGCGTTGAGGGCCCGGGCGGCAATCGCAGGTATGGTTGCGGCCGCGGTCTGGACCGGACCGGCTCCCCTTTTCGCCGCCAAGCTCAACATCGTCAACCACTACAGCCCGGAAAACAAAAACCGGGAAAAACGGCCTTCGACCGACTATATCATCCTCCACACCACCGAAGGGGCGACCGCCGGGTCCCTGAAGAAAGTCACCCGCAACGGAGAGACGCACTACTTCGTCGACCCCGCCGGGAAAGTCTACCGGATCATCCAGAGAGACCGGATCGCTCTCCATGCCGGGCGGAGCATGTGGAACGGGAGGGCCAACCTCGACGACGTCTCCCTCGGAATCGAGGTGGTCGGCTACCACAACCGCGACCTGACCGCGGCTCAATACGTCGCCCTGAAAGAGCTGCTCCGCCAGCTCCGGAACATCTACCGGATCCCCGACGAGAGGGTCCTCACCCACTCCATGGTCGCTTACGGCCTGCCCAACCGTTGGCACGCGACCTCCCACCGGGGGCGTAAGCGGTGCGGGATGCTCTTCGCCCGCAAAGACGTACGGGTCAAACTCGGCATCGAACGGGCGCCCGACTGCGATCCCGACGTCCGCGCCGGGCGGCTCACGGTCGGCGACCCCTACCTGGCCCGGGTCCTGTACGGCTCCCCCCGGACCCAGGAAGAGGCGCTCAGCCGCTTCGTCGGCGCCGACGCCCAGACCATAGCCAAGGGCCGCAGCGCCTGGGACGTCGCCCGCGACCAGTACAACTCCCCCCAGACCGTCTATATTTTCCCCGACGGAAAGGTCCTGCGGGGGAACGAGATCGTCGCCTGGGGCTCGATCCCGGCCGGGACCCGGGTGATCCTTTCCGACAACCAGCGCGACAACCCTCCCGAAACGATCCGGATCCTGGGGAGGGACGGGTCCACCGCCGCCGAAATCGCGGGGGGCGAATACGCTTCGGCTTCCACTCTCTACCTCTACCCCGACGGCCGCTACCGGTTGGGGAACGATCTGACCGCCGGCGATTTCAAGACGCTCCCCGTCAACACCAGGATACTGCTGGGATATTCGGTCGCGGGCAAGGTCACTCCCGAAACCAGCGCCTTCGACATCTGCGGCCCCGATTGGAACCTGCCCGCCACCATCTACTTTCTGCCCGACGGACGTCTCCTGCCCGGCAACGAGATCGGCGAAAAGAGCATCCCCCGGGAAACGACCGTCTTCACGCGCCGGTGAAACGGCGTCCCGATAAGAACGGCAACGGCCGGCGCGAGGCCGGATCCGACCGGAACGCCTACCTCAAAGCTCACCGCTGCCCCCGGGGGGAACTGGGCCGAACGGTCGCCCGGCGGATGAACCGGCACCATGCCCCGTTGCGGGCCTGGGGGCTGGCCCGCTTCGCTCCTCCGCCCGGGGCTCTGGTCCTGGACATCGGCTGCGGCGGCGGCGCGACCGCCCGCGACATTCTGAGGCGCCCGGAAAACTACTCGGTGATCGGGATCGATCTTTCCGAGGACATGGCCCGGTATTCCCGGCGTCGCAACCCCGGGCGCGGGCGCGCCGCTTTCGTGGCCGCGGCCGCGGACGGGCTCCCCTTCCCCTCCGGCGCTTTCGCCGCGGTCACGGCCTTCGAGACCACGTACTTCTGGGCCGATCTGGTCGAAGCGGCCGCCGAAATCGGAAGGGTGCTGGCCCCCGGCGGAACCCTGCTCATCGTCAACGAACTCTACCTCCACCCGAAATTTTCGGCCGGGGACCGCGAACTGACCGAGCTGATCGGAATGGAGGTATGCACGCCGGAACGGTACCGCTCTCTCCTGGAGAAAGCGGGGTTGACGGTCCTGGGGACGTTTTTCGCCGATTCCGCCCCCTGGATCGCCCTGGTCGCCGGACGCGGCGGAGACGCCGCTTGAACTCTTCCCACGTCCTCTCCTTCGACCCGGAACCGGGCGACGGTGACTGTTGCCGGGGTTGCGACGCCTGCTGCCGGTGGGAAGGGACGGTGTTCTTCCCCCCGGAGAATCTCCCCGGCATAGCCCGATGGCTGGGGATGGACGAACGGGAATGCGCCGAAACCTACTTCGAGCCGGCGCCGGACCGGCGACGCCTCCAGGCGGTCGAAACCGCCGACGGGCGGTGCCCTTTTCTCGGCGCCGACGGCTGCCGCATCTACCCCTTGCGGCCCCCGGCCTGCCGGAGTTTCCCCTACCGTTGGCAGCGCCCGGAACCCGAGCTGATGCGCCAATGCCGCCTCTGGAGAACCCTGCTCTGGCGGGCGGCCCGACGCGGAGACCGCCCCCGGACTTGACACGAGTTCCCCGCACCAACGGATCGTTTCCGGAGCGGGCGTAGGTCGTTAATTGCCGGAGAGGGGGATATCGTCCTCGTGTCCGTAATATACCCTGGTGAAACCCGGGAGATTCCACAAACCGGCCGACGGGCGAAAAATGCCCAAGGTTTTCGCCGCCCCGCCGTAATAGGCCGGAACCGGAACGTCACCTTCCCGGGAAAAATACCTCCGGGTAACCCCTTTGAGGACCCATAAACCATTTGTTCGTCTGAGGATCGCCGGTTCGGCCGTGCCGTCCCCGTCGTAATCCCCGGGGAGGGGAATATCACCGTCCTTTCCGAAGAAAGCGCCGGTGATATTCCGGATGAGCCATAACCCTTCCGGCGGGCTGAACACCGCCGGATCGGCGGTACCGTCCCCGTTATAATCGGCGGAAACGGGTAAATCTCCCTCTTCTCCCCAATAAATCCTCGAAATATCCGCGATGAACCACAAGCCGTTTTTCGACCTGAACACGGCCACATCGGTCGTGCCGTCCCCGTCGTAATCCCCGGGAACGGGAAGATCGGAGTCGATCCCCAAATACCTCGCGGTAATGCCCCTGATCCTCCACATGCCCGTCGAGGGCCGTCTCAAAGCCAGGTCGGTCGTGCCGTCTCCGTTATAATCGCCCGAGGCGGGCAAATCCCCCGGTCGACCGAAATAAACCCGGGTAATGTCTCTCAATAACCACAACCTCTGCTCCGCCCTGAATACACCGATATCGTCGGAACCGTCGCCGTCATAATCCTGGCCGTCAAGAACGAGTCGTTCGAGGACCGGTACCGGGGTCACGGCAACCGTGGGTGTCGCCGAGGGAGCGGGAGTAGAACTGGGCGTCGAACTGGGAACGGCCGTGGGTGTCGCCGATGAAGAAGGAGTAACCGAAGGCGTCGGGGTCTTACGGGCGGTGGGGGTGGTCGAAGGCGTTGGGGTAGCGCTGGGCGTCGAACTGGGAACGGCCGTGGGCGAACCGGTCGGGGCGTGCGTCGGCGAAGGAGCCGGGGAAGGAGTCGTATGGAAGATTTGAAACTGATCGAAAACGACGGAGTCGGTGTCGATCGCCCAGCAGTTCAATTCATGGCCGTCGATTTCCACCAGCATGTGTTCGTGGGTCATTCGGGTGAAAATCGTCCAATCGGTGATTTCTCCGGTCCTGTCATTCAGCCTCGATCCTCCCCCACCGGTAATAATGTGGCAAACCCCGTCCTTGAGGCTCCTTTCGTATTCGTGGATATGTCCGGAAAATACGATATCGACCCCGTGCTCTTCCAGGATCGGGCAGACGTCGTTGATGACCGTGGCGGAGTAGGTGCCCCCCGAAGACCAGCCGGGGATATGAAAAAAGACGAATTTCCACTCGCGGTCGGTGGAACTGACATCATTTACAAACCAGTTCCATTGCCCATGGTCTTTGTCCAACTCCAAGCCGTTGTTCTCCAGAATGGTGAAATGAGCATTGCCGTAGTCGAAACTGTAGTAATACTCATCCCAACCGTTCTCGGGCAGATGGAAGATATCAAGGTACAACTGTGGTTTATGGTTAGCCCAACCTTCATCTACATAGTCGGTCCATTCATGATTGCCCAAGACGGGCCATAGGCAGTAATCCTTGCAGAGATCCGTTTGTTCCGAGAAAAATTTTTCATACTGTCGGATCACCGGCCCGGAATCGACTATATCTCCTACAACCAGATAAAAGGAAGGATCGTCCTCCATGATCTGGCCGGCGACGTAAGGCCAACGGGATATGTATTCAGTCCAATCCATCGTGGTGTCGGCCGCAACCGCGAAACGGAACTTGGTGCTGGTGGCGGAAAAAGTGGTGAAGCTATGGACATCTCCCATGCTCACACCGTCGGCCGAGGCTCGATAATAGTAACGGGTTTCGGCGTTCAGATTATCGAGCAGGGCTTCACATCGGACCATGGGAGGATCGGCAAAGGCAGTCTGATAATTGAAGATCGTCACCTCGGCCGCGGTCTGCCATGCGAAGGAAGTGGCCGACTGCAGACCCCATTCCACTAAACCGTTGCTCACCGTATAGTTCGTCCACCAACAGACCCAGACCGAGTCGGTCGTCATCGATTGGAGAAACGGCCCGAACCAACATGCCGGGCTGGGGGTCGGCAGAGGAGAAAGGGTCGGTACGGGCGTGGGTGACGGATATGCCGTCGGCGCGGCCTTTCGGGGGAGCCCCCAACTTTCGCCGGGAATTCCGGCAACACCGATCATGCCCAAGGCGGCACAGCTCCAGCGGCGATACCGTCCAGTCCTTACCCGGGCATTCAAGCGCCGAGGCCTGATGAATAGCGCCTTTTTTGTCATGTGCATCGCTCAGACAGCGACAAGAACGTCGATCCCGGCCCCTCCTTCGGCTGTCGCCCGTGCAATCGTTTGGGCTCGATTGCCTTGGATATCGATAGTTTAACACGATATTCCGACAAGTCCTACGGCGATCTCACGGCCACGGAACCGGGACGTAGATTTCCCATCTTGAATTTCTGAAAAGACATCCCACGCCCCCCCCGCTCGGAACCGAGCCGGCGGCCGGTCAGCGGCGGCGGGATCGCGGGCCGCCGGAGCGGCGGGGACGGCCCCCCGGGCCCGGGGAAGAAGTCCGGCGGCGGGGGCGGACGGGGGGAGGCAGGGGCTTGAGCAGTTCTTCTTCCGGCTCCCGGCAGACCAGGTTTTCGCCGATGTACTTTTCGATGTCGGGGATCTGAAACGCGTCCTCGTCGCAGGCGAAACTGACCGAAATGCCTTCCTCCCCCGCCCGGCCGGTGCGGCCGATGCGGTGAACGTAGTCCTCCGCGTCCATGGGCAGGTTGAAGTTGATGACGTGGCTGATCCCCTCGACGTGCAGCCCCCGGGAAGCGACGTCGGTGGCCACCAGAACCCGGATGCGGCCGTCCCGGAAACCTTCCAGGGTGCTCAACCGTTTTTTCTGGGGGACGTCCCCGGAAAGCATGGCGGTGTTGATACCGTACTCCTCCAGGGACTCCATCAGCCTCCGGGTCCGGTCCTTGCGGTTGCAGAACACCAGCACCCGGTCGAGGCCGTGGGACTCGATCAGGTTGTAGAGGATCTTGAACTTTTCCCGCGCGGTGGTGATGTAGACCACCTGGTCGATGGAATCCACCACCACCTGCTCCGGCTCGATTTCGACGAACTCCGGCTGCCGGGTCCAACTCCCGATCAAACGCGCGACCCGAGGCGTGAGCGTGGCCGAAAAGAGCATGGTCTGCCGCGAATCCTTGGGCGGCGTCCGGCGGATGATCCGGCGCATATCGGGGATGAACCCCATGTCCAGCATCCGGTCGGCCTCGTCTATGACCAGGTGTTCGACCGAACCCAGATCGACCGCACCCTTTCCCATGAAATCGAGCAGACGTCCGGGGGTGGCGATGATGATGTCGACGGGTTTTCCCCTCAGTTCCGTCTCCTGACGGACGTAATCCATTCCCCCGTATACGGACAGTATCCTCAACCCGGTGTACCTGCCCAAGGTCCTGGCGTCTTTTTCGATCTGCAGCGCCAGTTCCCGGGTCGGAGCCATGATCAACGCCCGGGGCGTCCCGGAGGGAGCCGACGTTCTCGGGCGTTTGAGGAAATCCGCCATGAGCGTGATCAGAAACGCGGCGGTTTTACCGGTTCCCGTCTGCGCCCGGCCGGCGGCGTCCTTGCCCGCCAGGGAGTGGGGCAGAATTTTTTCCTGGATGGGCGTACAGTACCTGAACTCCGCCTCGGCGATCCCGGCCTGCAGTTCCGGAGGCAGATCGAGATCGAGAAACCGGGTCCGCCCCGCCTCCGGGGGCACTTCGGGCAGAGGGGGGAGAGCCTGGGGCCGGTCCTCCTTATTTTCCTCCCGTACCCGGCCGGAACCGGCGCGGGGGCGCCGGGAACGGCGGTTTCGGGAAGAGCGGCCCGGCGAAGCCGGCGCAGATTCGATCGGCGGCGGCGCGGGGGCCGGAACGGGTACGGGGGCGGTTTGTTCCGGAAGAGTGGCCTTCCGGAGCTTGCTCATGATGTTTTTCAGCATGGAGAACCTTGGGCGGGGCGGGGCATTCAGGTCAGTTTGATCGAGCCCATCCCGTGAGCTCCCGAGGCCGGCCCCAGCCCCGAAGTTTCTCCGGGAACGACGATCCGCGACGATTCCCGGCGACGGAGCTCGTTGATCTCCTCCACCATGCGGTCCATCGCCTTCTTGATGGCTCCGGGGAAAGCGGCGGAAGCGCCGGTCAGGTCGGTTGCCTCCAGGCGCGCGGTCAGAGGGAGGGGCCCCGCGGCCGACATGACGTTGGTCTCGGCGATAAATATGGCTTCCCGGGAAGGGTCCTCGCTTCCGTCCGCCTTCACCGGGACCATCTTTCGGACGGTGGCCAGCTTGAGGTCGGAATATATTTCCTCCCGATAGAAACCGTCGGGGTCGATGGTTATTTCGTCGATACTGCTGGGTTTCGTTTCTTCCATTGTCTTCTCCTTGGCGTATGTCCGGCCCGAGTACTATACCCTAAACGCATCCGTATCCCCAACGTCAATTCTCCCGGGGGTACAATACCAGGGAAAGCCAGCGTTCCCCCTGTTCCCCCAGCCGCCAGCGGCTCCCTTCCCTCACCACGATTCTCGGGCCGTTGCGCCCCAGGGCCCGGCCATCGACCCCGGTGACGACCGCGGCGGATTCCTCCAGCGCGGCCAGCTCGGCGGCAGCGGCGTTTCTGCCCTCCAGAACGACGCCGTTGGCCGTACAGGCCAGCGCCACCCCGCTCCCGGCGAATCCCTCGCCTTTCCAGAGGCGGGGATACCGGCGGAACCAATCCGGAAGGCGGGCGGTGCGGGCGGCGAGGGTGAAGGCCCGGGGTGCACCTTTCAGAAACGTTTCGAAATCCGAAGCGGGACGGAACAGCCTCCAGGCGAAGAACCTCAGGGGATCGAGCCCCAGGAGGTTCCATCCGTGGAAGGAACGGTGGGGGTTCTTCATTTTTCTGGAACGCGCCCAATCCCGGAAACGGTCGTTGGCGATCAGCCCGACTTCGAAATGCAGATGCGCCCGGCCCCGGGGAATGCGGGTCGAAGACGACGAGGTGCCGATCACTCCCAGGACGTCGCCCGCGGCGACGGCCTTTCCTTCCCGCAGGGACGGATCGATCGAACCCAGATGGGCGTACAGGGTGTAGACCGGGCCCAGGGGGTCGTCGTGGACAAGGACCACATAGTTCCCGTAGGAGGAGTTGCCGGCGACCCGGTTGACATAGGCGGCGGTGCCCCGCGCCACCGCCCGCACCCGGTCGGCGGGGACCCCCCGGCGGTTGTGCTCGCGGGCGGCGATATCCACTCCTTCGTGGAACGCGGGCAGGAACCGCTTCCCCGATTTCACGGTCCGGTAGGATCCGTAACGAGCCGAATCCGGACTGCCGGCGGCCGTGGGTTGGAGTACGCCGGGATCGCGCCAGAAGAGAAGCCGGTTCTGGCCGGTGGGGAACGTGAACTCGGCCCAGCACCCCCCGGACGGCTCCCCCCAGCCCCACGGTTCCGGGACCTTCGAAAAAACCGCCGCGCCCTTTTCGGGGAGAAACGCCGCGGTCCCCGCCGCCGCCGCCGCTACCAGCGCCGAACCCGCCCACGTGGGTATCCGCAGACGCGTTCGTTTCGATGTTTCTTTTCGATACATGCACAGATTCCCGTTCTTGCCCGGGGGAGCGAAGACGGGTAGTATAGCCCGTTCGCAACCGGGAAAAAAGGACGAACCCATGACTTTGAAAGCGGGCATCATCGGGCTTCCCCGGTGCGGGAAGACCACCATATTCAACGCGTTGACCGCCGCCGGCGCCGCCGAATTTTCGGGTGCGGAAACGAACCGGGCGGTCGTGGAAGTCCCCGATTCCCGACTGGCCCCGCTGATCGAGATCTACCGGCCTCCCAAAACGGTCCGCGCCGCCCTGGAACTGGTCGATATCCCCGGCCTCCAGGCCGGGAGCACCGCCGAGGGGGGGAGGGGCAACCGGCTGCTGGCCCATGTCAAGGACGTCAACGCCCTCCTCCACGTGGTCGCTTTTTTCCGGGACCCCGGGGAGATCGATCCGGCCGGAGACATCGAGATCGTCGACCTGGAGATGGTGACCGCCGACGTCCAGACCGTGCAGAACAAGATCGACCGCCTGGTTAAAAAATCCCGGTCCGGGGACAAGCAGGCCCTGAAGGAGCTGGAGGCATGCCGGAAGGTGCTCGCCTCCCTCGAATCCGGAGTGCCCGCCCGCAAACAGGATCTGGGGCCGGCCGAATTGGAGGCCGTGGCGGAATGCCACCTCTCTTCGCTGAAACCGGTGCTGTATATCGCCAATCTCGCCTCCGTCTCCGAGGCGGATGGGGAACAGGTGCTCCGGCTGGCCCGCCTCGCCCGCGGGGAAGGAGCGGAAATGATCGCGGTCGCGGGGCGCGACGAGGCCGACCTCAGCGAACTCGAGCCGGACGAGCGGCGGGAGTTCATGGCGGAGTTGGGCATCGCCGAATCCTCGGTGGAACGGCTGATCCGAGCCGCCTACCGGCTCCTGGGCCTGATTACGTTCTTCACGGCCGGCCCGACCGAAGTGCACGCCTGGACCTGCCGCAGCGGCGACTGCGCGCCCGTGGCCGCCGGCAAAATCCACACCGACATGGAGACCGGTTTCATCCGCATGGAGGTCATCCGCCACGAAGACCTGGTCGAGTCGGGAAGCGAGGAGGCGGCGGCCAAGGCGGGGAAACGGCGGCTGGAAGGCAAGGAATATCAGGTCAGGGACGGAGACGTCGTTGTCGTGCGTTTCAGCAACTGAACCCGCCGCGGCGCCCCCGCCCCCGGGAAGGCCGTGACCGTTTCCCGCCTCCACTCCAAGACCCGGGAACTCGGGGGGGAAAGCGTCCCCCGCCTGCTCATCCGCTATTCCATTCCCACCACCCTCGGTTTCGCCGCCTTCAGCATCTACAACATCATCGACCGCGCCTTTATCGGCAAGTTCGCCGGAAGCGACGCCCTGGCCGGGATTTCGATCACCTTCCCTCTCTTCATGGTCTGCATCGCCATCGGCATGCTGATCGGCATCGGAGGAGGAACCCTGACCTCGCTGCGGCTGGGGGAAGGGCGCTACGACCAGGCGGAGCGGATCCTCGGAACCGTACTGGCCAGCTTCGTCGTCAGCGGCCTGGTCCTGACCGCGCTCGGACAGATTTTTCTCGATCCGCTCCTGCGCCTTTTCGGCGCCGGGCCCGCCATCATCCCTTTTTCCCGCGCTTATATGCGGATCCTGATGTCGGTGATAACCGTCGACTTCATCGCCATGGGAACCAACGGCATGATCCGGGCCGAGGGGAACCCCGCCATCTCCATGGCCATCCTGGGGACCGGAGCCGTCCTCAACGTCGGTCTGGACTATCTTTTCGTCGTCCGCTGGGGATGGGGCGTCGAAGGCGCGGCTCTGGCCACCGCTCTGGCCAAGACGGTCTCCGCCGTCCTCATCTTCCGCCACTTCATCTTCGGCCGGACCCGCGTGCTCACTCTCCGGCTCCGGAACCTCACGATCGATCCCGCCCTGGCCCGGGCGATGCTGTACATCGGGGCTTCTCCTTTCACCCTTCAGTTCGTCTACAGCGTCTTCGTCGTTCTTACCAACCGTTTCCTCCTCCGCTACGGGGGGGACACGGCCATCGGCGCGATGGGAATCATCCACAGCCTTTTGATATTCCTGATGATGCCCATCATCGGCCTCAACCAGGGCAGCCAACCCATCATCGGTTTCAACTACGGAGCCGAAAACTTCGATCGGGTCCTGGCGGCGCTGAAAGCCTGTCTCTCCTACGCCGGGTTCATCGGCCTCGCCGGCCTGGCGCTGGTGGAGTTTTTCCCTCTCGACCTCGCTTCCATCTTCACCCCGGACCCCGTCCTGCGGGCGACGGCCGCCCGGGGCATGAGGCTGATGCTGGCCATGATCCCCCTGGGGATGTTTCAGGTCGTCATCGCCAACTACTTCCAGGCCACCGGTCGCCCTCTGGTCAGCATCTCCCTCAACCTCCTGCGGATGATCATCTTCTACCTCCCGCTTCTGTACCTCCTCTCCGCCCTCAGGGGGTTGGACGGCGTTTGGATGACCACCCCCGGCGCCGACATCCTCACCTTCTCGGTCGCGGCAGCCATCCTTTTCAGGGAGTTCGCCCGGGTCCGCGCTCTGATCCCGGCGGCGCCCCGGGACCTTCTTTGACCCCGAGCCGGCCCCGGGCGCGCTTGCCCGGACAAGAGACCGGGCTTACACTGTTATGAAACGGTGAACTCCGGATGAACAGCCGACAAAATCATTCTCCGGCCCCGGGCGACGACGACGAGGCTATGGGCGGGACCGTCTTCGAACAGTCATACCGGGTGTTGGCGCACGAAGCCGAGGCCGACGGCCTGGCCTCTCCCCTGGCCCTTCTCGACCGGCTCCAGGATGCGGCCGGAAGAGACGCGGCCCGATTGGGAGTCGCGATGGAGGATCTGCTCCGGGAAGGCCGAACCTGGTTTCTGGCCCGCTCCCGCATGCGGATCGAGCGGCGCCCGGGGCGCTGGGAGCGGTTTACCGTCGCCACCTGGGCCTCGGGCCGGGAAGGCTTGTACTACACCCGCGAATTCGTTTTTTCCGACGACGGCGGGGCGCCGCTGGCCCTGGCCACGACCGACTGGTTCGTCTTCGACCTGGCCCGGGGACGTCCCCTCCGGCCCGGAGTCCTTCCCCCCTTTCCCTGCCGGGAATCGCGCCTGCTCCGGGAAACTCCCCTGGGCAGGATCCCCGGGATCGAAGCCGCCGAACCCGGGTATTCGGTCCGGGTGCGCCCTTCCGATCTGGACATCAACCGGCACGTCAACAACGCCCTCTACGTTCAATGGGCGCTGGACACGATGCCCCCGGCTTTTCGGGAAGAATTCAGTCCTTTCCTGATCGAGGCGGCCTACCGGCAGGCGGCCGGAGCCGGGGAGACGGTGGAATGCGCCGTCTCCCCTCCGGGCGAAGATCCGGTCCCCGAACGCATTCACCGGCTGGCCCGAAAAGTCGACGGGACGGAACTGGCCCGGGTGCGCACGATGTGGGGAAAGCGCCCGGTGCCCCTCAGGGCGTGGCCGGCGGCGGCTCGGTAGCGGCGCCCTCCGGGGCCGGAAGATCCTCCGGGTCTCCCTTGCGGGTAATGACGGCGTTGCCCGAGGCCTGAGCTTCCTTGAGCCAGAAGAGCAGCGTGTAAGTCTGCCATTCGCTGGACCAATCGGTGGTCAGATCGGTCACGGTATCCGCTCCCAGTTCCTCGCTTTTTTCCGTCACCATGGAGGCGGCGGAATTGGTGGAAACGGTGTCGCGGAAGAAGTGGTAGCTCCCGGGATCGGACCGGCTTCCGGTGATGAGCGGCATGCACTCGAAACCCAGGAAGTAGATGCCCCAGATATCGGAGTGGATATGGGCCACGACTTCGGAACCCTCGGCGGTGAGCCGGCGCCCGGTGAGATCGTCCGTGGTCTGAATGCTGGAACACCCGCCTGCGATCAGAACGGCGGCGGCCACAACGCGCTTCATGCTCACTATCTCCCGGTTACGCCGTGGACCCGATTCTTGTCCTCCCGGCACCGATTTATGCTAGCATAGCCGCCGGAAGTTGCATCCGATAAAACCTCCCGGCTCCGGAGAAAATCAGGAGGGAAGCTCCTGGAAGCATGAACGGCGGCGCGCACAGGAAAAAACGGATTTTCGGGGCGGCCGTGGCTCTGGCCGTGCTGCTGGGCGTCGGGGTCGCCGTCTTCGTCTCGGTCCGCGGCTGCGGAAACCGGGCGGGCGGGGAAAGTTCAAGCGACCGGGGGGAACAAGACGATTTCTACCGGGCCGAAGGCGGTCTTTGGAAACTGGAAACGCCGCTGCCCATCCTCAGGGAACAGAAATACGTCAGCAGCGAACGGGAACTGGCCGACTACCTGGTCTATGAGGGGCTCCCGGGAGAAACCGTGGTCGTGATCGAGGCCGAGGGCCGCTGGAAACGAGTCGAAGTCCGGGAGGGGAACCGGCCGGGAAGCGCCGGGTGGGCCGATGCCCATCGCCGGCGCGCCGAAAAACTGTGAACTCCCCCTCCTCGCCGGGAAACCCGGCTTCTCGTCCCATCACCGCTTCCATGCTCTACAGCCTGCTCCTGTGTCCCCGCCGTCTCGACCTCGACCTGCACGAAGATCCGGCCCGGCGCGACCCGGAAACCGCCTTTCTGAAACTTCTTTGGGAACGGGGCTCCGTTTTCGAGAAAGAAACGTTGGCGGCGATGGCAGCCCCCTGCCTCGATCTCAGCCCCTGGAACGGCGAAGAGAAGGAACGGAGAACCACCGCCGCCATGACCGCGAAAACGCCTTTGATCTACTCGGGTCGGATCCGGGGACAGGGGCTGCTGGGCGAACCCGACCTCCTGCTTCGAAGCGGCGGCGGGTACGCCGCCGGGGACATTAAAAGCGGGACGGCCGCGCGCGGCGAGGAGACGGGAGAAAACGGGAAGCTGAAGACGCCGTATGCCGTCCAGTTAGCCCTCTATACCGATATTCTCGAAGAGATGGGGGCGGCCGCGGCCGAACCGCCCTTCGTGCTCGATGTCCGCGGCCGCAAGGTCGCCTACGATTTGAACCTCCCGCGCGGCCGCCGCCGACCCCGGAGTTTCAGGGCCGACTACCTCGAAGCCCTCGATCGAGCCCGGGCGATTATCGCGCGACCCGGCGCGACCCGGCCGGCCCTGGGCTCCGTCTGCAAGCTCTGCCATTGGAAGAGCCTCTGCGCCCGCCAGGCCGAGGACCTCGACGATCTGACCCTCATTCCCGAACTGGGGCGCCGGCTCCGTGACGCCATCGGGCCCCGCTACCCCACGGTCGCGGCGTTGGCCGCCGCCGACCTGAACCCGACGGACGGCGGGATACCGGGCCTGGGGAGGCGGAGGCTGCGCAAATTCCAGGAACGCGCCCGGCTGCTGGCGCAACCGGACGCCCGCCCTTACCTGACCGCCCCTTTGCCTCCGCGGCGCGGCGACCGCGAGATATTTTTCGATATCGAAGTCGACCCCCTCCGGGACGTCTGCTACCTCCACGGTTTTCTGGAAAGAAAGGAGGGAGGGCGGACGCGCTTCACGCCTTTCCTGGCCCCCACTCCCGCCTCCGGGGATGAAAAGCGGGCTTTCGCCGGGGCCCTCGACTATCTCCGGCGGCGGGAGAGTGCCGTGGTCTATTACTATTCGAAGTACGAACGGACCTGGTGGCGAAAGCTGGCCGAGCGCTACCCCGACGTGGCCGATCGGGAGGAGATCGACGCCGTCTTCTCGTTTCCCGGCGCCGTCGATCTCTACTTCGACGTCGTCAAACCATACACCGAATGGCCCACCCGCAGCTATTCGATCAAAGACCTGGCTTCATACCTCGGTTTTTCCTGGAGGGACGCTTCTCCTTCCGGCGCCGCGTCCATCGAGTGGTACCACCGGTGGATGGAGAGCGGGGATTCCTGCATCCGCGACCGGATTCTGGCCTACAACGAGGACGACTGCCGGGCGCTGGCGGTGCTGCTCGACGGCATATCCGCCCTGAAACCCGGGCCCGGCGGGGAACCCTTCGCGGGGAGGGAGACTTCGTGACCGAAAACGCGTCGCGCACGGTCCTGTTCGTCTGCACCGGGAATATCTTCAGGAGCATGAGCGCCGAACTGGCCTTCAACTCCTGGAACCGCGGCAGTCCCCTCTGGCGGGCCGCATCCGCCGGCATCGTCGCCCTCCCCCAGGCCGTGCGCCCCGCCATTCGGGAGCGCCTGCTCTCCCACGGCCTCGATCCTGGCGGGCACCGCCAGCGGCGCCTGGATCGGGAGATGCTGGGGGAGGCCGATCTCGTCGTCGCCATGGGAACGGACCACCGGCGCTACCTGGACGCCGCCTACGGGTATTCGGCCCCGCTCTTCAACCAGGTCGCGTACGGGGCTCCCCGCCACCTGCCCGACGTGGAGGAGGCGGTGCCGGGATGGGAAGCCGATCCCGCCGGAGTCGACCGGTACGTCGGAAAGGTGGTCGACCATATCGTCGCCGCCATCCCTGCCTTTACCCGGAACCTCGGCGGCTACCTTCCCACCCCCGCGGAAGCTTCGCGGTTGTCCGGGAGAACCCGTCCGGGTATACTCGGCGAGGAAGGGGAGGCGACGAAGTTTCGAGGCCGCGACGGCAACAGGCAAGGAGGCGAGCGATGAAGACAGGCGCCGGCAGCCACGTCATCGTGGCGGTCCATATCACCGACCGGATCAAACACGCCATCGAAGTCCAGCAGATCCTGACCGCCTACGGGGCCCACATCAAGACCCGTATCGGTCTGCACGAAACCGACGGCGGGGCCTCTTCCCCCAACGGGATCGTCATCCTGGAGATGGTGGGGGACGACGACAAGCGCTTCGGGATCCTGGAAGAGCTCAACACCGTGGACGGGGTCGAGGCCAAGGTCCTGGTCTTTTCCCACTGACCGCGCCTCCCCGCGTATGTACATCTGCGTCGATTTCGACGGAACCATCGTCGACTACCGCTTCCCCGCGATCGGGGCCCCGGTCCCCGGAGCCATGGAATGGCTGAAACGCTGGACCGAACTCGGGGGCCGGATCATCCTCTTCACCATGCGCTCCGACGGGCCGGACGGAAGAATGCTGCTTTCGGCGGCGGTCGGCTTTCTCGAGGAGCGGGGGGTGAAACTGTACGGGGCGAACGTCAACCCCGATCAGGCGGCATGGAGTTCCAGCCCCAAGGCCTACGGCCACTGCTACGTCGACGACGCCGGCTTCGGCTGCCCCCTGGTCCGCCCCCCCGGGTTCGCCCGCCCCTGCGTGGATTGGTCGGTGGTCGGTCCCGCGATCGAAGCCCGGCTCCTGGCTCGGAGGCGGCATGAGCCCCCGGAAATCCCTCCGGACGCCGGCCAACGCCCGTGAAGGTCAGTTTCGGCCCAGCCGTTCTTTGAGGATACGGTTCACTTCCCGGGGGTTGGCTTTTCCCCGGGTCGCCTTCATCGCCTGCCCGACCAGAAACGCGATCGCTTTGTCCTTGCCCGAGCGCACCTCTTCGGCCGGGCCCGGGTTGTCGGCGATCACCCGGTCGACGATTCCCTCGAGTTCGGCGGCGTCGCTGATCTGGACCAGGCCCCGTTCCCGGACGATGTCGGAAGCCGAGCTGCCGGCGGAGAACATCTCGGCGAAAACGGCTTTGGCCGTCTTGCCGCTGATCGTCCCCCGGACGACGAGGGAGAGAAGTTCGGCCAAGCCTTCCGGAGAGACGGGGGATTCGGCGATCCCCTTCCCCGCTTCCTTGAGTTTGCCCAGCAGCTCCACCATCACCCAGTTGCTCGCCGTCTTGGGGTCGGCGAGCCGGGCCGCCGCCTCGAAATAATCCGCCAGTTCTCTTTCCGCGGTCAGAACCCCGGCATCGTACGCGGGGATCCCGTATTCGCGCGCGAACCGTTGCGCCCGAGCCGCCGGCAGCTCCGGGAGCTTCTTCCTCTCCTCCTCCAACCATGCCGGGTCGAGGACGACCGGCACCAGGTCAGGGTCGGGGAAGTAGCGGTAATCGTGCGCCTCCTCCTTGCTTCTCATGGAACGGGTTTTCCCCGATTCCGCGACGAAGAGGCGCGTTTCCTGAACGACGGCTCCGCCCTTGTCCAGTATCCGGCGCTGGCGGCGCTCCTCGTACTCCAGCGCTTTCTCCACCGCTTTGAAGGAGTTCATGTTTTTGATCTCGACCTTGACGCCCAGCCCGCGTGAGCCGGCGGGGCGCAGGGAAATATTGGCGTCGCACCGGAAGGAGCCCTTTTCCATATCGCAGTCCGAAACCCCGGCATAGCGCATGACCCCGTGTATGGTTTTCAGGTACTCGTGGGCTTCGCGCGGCGTGCGCAGTTCCGGCTCCGATACGATCTCCAGCAAGGGGACGCCGGTGCGGTTGTAATCCACCCCGCTCCCGCTCCCGTCCTCGAAGTGGACCAGTTTCCCCGCGTCTTCTTCGAGATGGGCCCGGGTGATCCCGATCCGCCTGTCCGCGTCATCGACGGAGATATCGATCCAGCCCGGACCGTTCAGGGGCCGGTCGTACTGGGAGATCTGATAGGCCTTGGGCAGATCGGGGTAATAGTAGTTCTTCCGGTCGAATTTGCTGAACGAGGCCGTCCGGCAATTGAGCGCCAGCCCCGCCCGCACCGCGAGTTCGACCGCTCGGCGGTTCAGCACCGGCAGAACGCCGGGGAGCCCCAGGCAGACCGGACAGACCCGGCTGTTGGGCTCCCCTCCCCATCCGACCGGGCAGGAACAGAAGAGCTTCGATTCCGTCTTCAGTTGGACGTGGACCTCCAGGCCGATTACCGTCTCCCAGGAGTTCATCCCCTCGCCTCCTCGCCGGGTCCGAGGACGGGGGACCGAAGATGGTGCCGGGTGCGGCCCTCGAAGAACCGGGCGACGTCCAGCAGCCTTGGCTCCTCGAACGCGGGGGCGATGATCTGGAGCCCTACCGGGAGCCCGGCGCCGTCGAAACCGCAATTGATCGAAATCGCGGGCAGACCGGCAAGGTTGACCCCGATCGTGAAGATATCGGAAAGATACATCTGCAGGGGGTCGGCGGTCTTTTCTCCCAGCCGAAAGGCCGTGGTCGGCGACGTCGGCATGAGAATGCAGCCGCAGGTTTCGAACGCCCGGTCGAAATCGTCCTTGATCAAGCGCCTGACCTTGAGCGCGCGCGCGTAAAACGCTTCGTAATACCCGGCGGAAAGCACGTAGGTCCCCAGCATGATCCTCCGCTTGACCTCGGGGCCGAACCCCTGCGCCCGGGTCTGCTGGTACATTTCGATCATCCCCTCCCCGGCCCCGGAACGGATGCCGTACTGCACGCCGTCGAACCGGGCCAGGTTGGAAGAGGCCTCGGCGGTGGAGATGATGTAGTAACAGGCCACCGAGTCGGGCAGACGCGGCAGCCGGATCTCCACCAGTTCCGCGCCGGCATCGCGGTAGACGGCGCAGGCCTCCCGGAAACGCTCTTCCACCTCCGCGGACATGCCTTCGGAGAAACACTCCGCCGGGACCCCCAGCCTCATTCCCTCGAGGGTCGGCGGCGGTTCCCGGCGGCAGGACGGAACCGGCAACGGCGCCGAGGTCGAGTCCCGGGGGTCGGGGCCGGCCATGACCTCCAGGGCCAGAGCGACGTCTTCGACCGAACGGGCGAAGGGGCCGATCTGATCGAGGGACGAAGCGTACGCGATCAGGCCGTAGCGGGAAACCCGCCCGTAGGTCGGCTTCAATCCCGCCACCCCGCAGAGCGAAGCCGGTTGCCGGATGGAGCCGCCCGTGTCCGAGCCCAGGGCCAGGGCGCACTGCCGGGAAGCCACCGCGGCCGCCGCCCCCCCCGAAGACCCCCCCGGAACCCGGCATGGATCCCAGGGATTGCGCACGGGCCCGTAGCTCGAGTTTTCGTTGGAGGACCCCATGGCGAATTCGTCCATATTGAGCTGGCCGAGAAAAACCGCGCCGGACGCGCGCAGGCGCGCGACCACGGTGGCGTCGTACGGCGCGGCGTAGCCCGCCAAAATGGCCGAACCGCAGGTTACTTCCCTGCCTTCGACGCAGAGGTTGTCCTTCAGACCGACCGGGACTCCGGCCAGCGGACCCGGGTCTTCACCGGAAGCCACTCGTTCGTCGATCCGGTCCGCCGCCGCCAGGGCGCCCTCCGGATCCAAGCGCAGAAAAGCCCGAACGGTTCCGTCGACTTCCCCGATCCGTTTCAGGGCGTCGAGGGCCGCCTCGCGGGCCGAAAATTCGCCGGCGCGGACTCCGGCGGCGATTCGGGAAGCCGTCATTTCGTGAATCTTCATGGCGGATTCAATCGGAAAGCACGGGGGGGACCAGAAAAAAACCGTCGCGGGTCGCCGGGGCGGCGGCAAGGAAGGCTTGGGGGCCGGATCCGGAAGCGGCGATGTCCTCGCGCATGACGTTGCGCAGGGGGAGAACGTGGTCGAGAGGTTCGATTCCGTCCACGTTCAAAGCGCCCAGTTTCTCCATGTATTCGAGGATGGAGTTAAGCTGACGGCCGAAGACCTGTTTCTCCTCGGCGGTCACCGCCAAACGCGCCAGGCGCGCGACCTTTTCGACTTCCTCCCGAGTTATTCCGCCGTCGTTCACCGCTCGCTCTCCGGACCGTGGGAAGCCAGAGCCCGCACCAGGCGAACATAGTCCCGAGGAGAAAGCTGCTCGGGCCGGGCGGCGGGATCGATGACGGCTTCCCGACAAGCTCGATCGATTTGGCCGGCAGTATATCCCAACCCCGAAGCCCGCTCCAGGGTATTCTTGATCATCTTCCGGCGTTGGGCGAAAACGGTTCTGGCCACGGCCGCCAGGGGAACCCTCAAGTCCCCATCCGCCTCCGGAAGGGGGGCGGCGTCGAGAACCACCACCGCGGAATCCACTCGCGGAACGGGGAAAAAACTGCGGCGATCCACCTTGAATGCCCGCCGGGCGCCCCCGAAAGCCCCGGCCATGACCGAGAGGAGCCCGTACTCCTTGTTCCCCGGCGGAGCGACGATCCTGGCCGCCGCTTCTTCCTGGACCATGCAGACCGTTCGCCGCACCGAAGGAAAGTCGCGGAGCAGGCGGAAGAGCGCCGCCCCGGCCAGGGAATAAGGGAGGTTGGAGACCACCTTCAAGGGGCGCCGGCCCGCCGCCCGCAGGATACGCTCGGGGTCGACTTTAAGAAAGTCTTCCCGGATCAGGGTGAACCCCGTTCCTTCCGGGCAGAAGACGCCGAGAAGGCGGGCGATCCCCCGGTCGCACTCCACGGCCACCACCGGACAGATCTTCCTCATTTCCACGGTCATCGTCCCCAGCCCGGGACCGATTTCGAGGACGGTTTCGGAGTCCGCGAGTCCGGCTTCCTCCAGGATTCGTTCCAGCACGCCTCCGTCGGTTATGAAATTCTGCCCGCGGTCCCGGGAGAGACGGAGACCGTTCTCGGCCAGCACGGCGGAGAGGTAGCCCCGGTCAAGGAGCGGATTGTCCGCTTTCAGCGGGGAGGACATAGGCGGCGCGGCGCAGCGAATCCAGCCAGCGGTCCTGGATCTGCCGCCGTTGGGTTTGGTAGAGTTGGTCCGAAATGGACTGCCAGACCGATTCCAGCGGCTTGCGGCTCGCCTGCTTGCGGCCGGTGACCTTGACGATCTGAAAGCTCCCGGGTCCTTCGATGATCCCCGAATATCCCCCCACTTCGATCCCCTCCACCCCCCGGGCCAGGTCCGAGCGCATCTCCGAGACACTCAGGTACCCCATGTCGCCGCCGGAATCGGCGGCGGGCCCGAGGGAGTAGTCCCGGACCACTTCCGCGAAATCGGCCCCGGAGGCGATCTTCTCCGCGGCTTCGACGGCCCGGCCGCGCGCGGCGGCGCGGGCCGCGGGATCGTCGGGGGCCGGGACCAGGATCATGCTGATCCGGATCTGTTCCGGAGTGGTGAATTCCTGGGGGTGGTCGCGGTAATAATCCATGACTTCGCGGGGAGTGACGTTGACCCGGGAATTCACCTCCCGGTAAACCAGTTCGCTCATCTTGATCCGCTCCGTCAGCCGTTTCCGGAAGGAGTCCTCGTCGAAACCCTCTTCGGCCAGGGAGGCGAGAAAATCTTCTTCGGACGGGAACCGATTCATCGTCTCCCGGTAGTCACGCTCCACTTCGAGGGGATCGACCTGAATATCTTCCCGGCTTTCTGCGGCGATCAGCATCAACTGTTCGTCGATCCAGCCGTTGATGGCGTCGTTGCGGGCCATTTTCTTCAGGGTCGAGAGCTGGCTGGGAGGCGCGCTCTCTTCGTATTGCGAATAGAGCGGGGCCAGCCGCCGCTGAAGTTCGGTGGTGGTCAGTATCCGGTCGTTGACCCGGGCTTCGATTTTTTCTTCCGTTTCCGCGGCGGCGGCCGACGCCGTCAGCGCCGCCGCCGCCGCCAACCACAGTATCGTTTTGCCCGTCACTTCCCGGAGGCCCCGGGGACCGGCAGCGCCAGGGTGCGGAGCAGGTCGTTGTCGACCCGGGGCGGATATTTGCCTTCCAGGGATGCGCGCACTTCGTCCAGGCGCGCTTTTCTTTTTTCCACCTCCAGGCGGGCCATGGCCTCGTCGCGGGATTCTTCGAACGTCTTGACCCTGGGTTCCTTCCGGTCGGTTACCTTCACCAGGAAATAGCCGTATTCGCTTTCGATGGGGCCGGCGAACGTATCGGTCTCCATGGTCCACACCACGCTCTCCAATTCCGTCGGAAGCTGTCCCGGCCGGAAATAGCCCAGATCCCCGCCGCGGGAAGCGGCGGTGCCCTTGGAGACGGCGGTGGCCAGTTCTCCGAAATCGCCTCCCTCCTGAAGTTGCCGCAGAACCTCCTGAGCTTGGGCGCCGGCGGTGCTCATCTCCTCGCCTTCGCCCGGAACCAGGAGCATGTGGCTGACCCTTATCAACTCCGGCACTTCGAACTCGGGGCGGTGGCTCCGGTAATAGGCCTCGATTTCCTCTTCGCGGGGACGGGGAATGGACAGGACCTCTCGGTTGAGATAGGTTTCGACCAGAAGCCGGTCCTGGAAATCCCGCATCTCCTGCTGGAAGGAATCCTCCTGGTCCAGCCCCTCGCGACGGGCCTCCTGGAGTATGAGCTTTTCCAGGATCATATCGTCGAGAAGTTCCTGGGGCGAAGCCGGTTTGAATTCTCCGGCCATGGCCTGGTGGGCGTTCCATTCGTTGGCGAACTGGTCCGGGGTGATCGTTTCTTCGCCCACCACGACCAGCGCCGGGCCCTCCGGTTTCGACCCGCCGCAGCCTCCCAGGATCAGGACGATCCCGGCCCCGATCCCGGCGAACCAATAGAGCGATTTCATGATCCGTTCCTCCTTGCGTGACTACGCGTTATCGTGCGGTGCGGCATTATACCCGTCCGGAGGAGTACGATCAAGTCTTCCCCACGACGGCCCCCGCCAACCAGCGCAGAAAGCGGATAGGCTCCAGGGGGCGCCGGGGGGGCGCCACCACCGCCAACACCTTCCCGTCCTTGCGGAATACGTACCTTCCCCGGTCGGTATCGACGGTATCCGCCCCCGCCCGGGCCGCCGCCAATCTCAGCTCGGTCTCGGCCTTCATGGCTTCCGCCTCGGGAGGGATCGGGCCGAATCGATCGCGCAGTTCGGCTTCCCACTCCCGCAGTTCGGGAAGCGTGCGGATCCGGGACCAAGTCCGGTACATCTCCACCCGCTCCCGCTCGCCGGGGATATAGCCGTCCGGAAGCCAACCGGGGCATTCGAAGACGATGCGAGCGGGCGGGGGTCCCTCTCGCCGTTCCCCCTTGAGCGTCTTCACGCTTTCATCGAGGAGCCGGCAGTAGAGTTCGAATCCGACGGCGGCGATGTGCCCGTGTTGTTCCCGGCCGAGCAGGTTTCCCGCGCCGCGGATCTCCAGATCGCGCAGGGCCAGGCCGAAGCCGGCGCCCAGCCGGGAAAATTCTTCGATGGCCTGGAGGCGGCGGCGGGCCACGGCGGTGAGCGGAACCGTTCCCGGGTAAAAAAAGTAAGCGTAGGCGCGGCGGTCGAGCCGGCCCACCCTTCCCCGGAGCTGGTAGAGGTCGGCCAGGCCGAACCGCTGGGCGTCCTCCACGATCAGGGTATTGGCATTGGGAATATCGAGGCCGCTTTCGATGATGGTGGTGCAGACCAGGATATCGATCCCGCCTCCGGCGAAAGCCTCCATGACCCGGGCCAGGGCGGTTTCCCCCATCTGCCCGTGCGCGACGGCGGCACGGGCTCCCGGAACGGAGGCCTTGACCCGGGCGAGCACCGCGGAGATGTCCTCCACCCGGTTATGCAGATAATAAACCTGCCCCCCCCGACGCAGTTCCCGGGTCAGGGCGCGGCGGATCTTCTCGGGATCGTAAGGGACGACCGAAGTGCGGACGGAGAGCCTGTCTCCGGGGGGAGTGGCGATGGTGGAGAGCTCGCGGATCCCGGTCAGAGCCAGGTAGAGGGTGCGGGGTATGGGCGTGGCCGTCAGGGTGAGAACGTCCACCAACTTCCGCATCCGTTTCAGCTGCTCCTTGTGCCTGACCCCGAACCTCTGCTCCTCGTCGACGACCACCAGGCCCAAGTCCTTGAACGCCACGTCCTTCTGCAGGAGCCGGTGAGTTCCGATCACGATATCCACCGCTCCCGACGCCGTCCCGGCAAGGACCTGTTTGCGCAGGTCGGGTCCGACCAAGCGGCTCAAACCCTCGATCCGAACCGGGTAATCGGCCATCCTCTCCCGGAACGTCCGGCAGTGCTGCTGCGCCAGAACGGTGGTCGGGACCAGCACCGCCACCTGCTTTCCCCCCATAACCGCCTTGAAAGCCGCCCGGACCGCCACCTCCGTCTTCCCGTAACCGACGTCGCCGCACAAGAGCCGGTCCATGGGCCGGGGGGCCTCCATTTCCGCTTTGACCTCGGCCAGGGCCCGTTCTTGGTCGGGGGTTTCCTCGTAGGGAAAGGAAGCTTCGAATTCGCGCTGCCAGTGAGTGTCGGGTCCGAAGCCGTGTCCGGGAAGATGCCCCCGCGCCGCCTGGACTTCCAGCATTTCCTGGGCGAGGCGGGCTATCGCCTTTTCCGCCGCCGCCCGGGCGCGTTTCCACCTCCCCGAGCCCAACCGGTCCAACCGGGGAGTCATTCCTCCGATCCCGGTATAGCGGCTGAGGAGGTCGGTTTGGGAGGGGGGAACGTAGAGCCGGGCGCTCCCGGCGTAGCGGATCGCCAACCGCTCCCGCGGCACCCCCCCGATTTCGACCATCTCCGTTCCCAGGTAGCGTCCCACTCCGTAATCGAGGTGCACCACGAAATCGCCGGGCTTGAGTTCTTCCGGCCGAACGGAGACTTCGCCGCCGACGCTCCGACGGCGTGGCGCCAGGTAGCGGTAACGGGCGAAGATCTCGCTGTCGGGGACCACGACCAGCCCCCCTTTTTCCCACATGAAACCCCGGGCCAGGTTGCCGCGACGATATTCCAGGCCCGGGTCGGGATGTATCCCGCGAGCGGCCAGAAGCTCCTGCAGCCGCTCTTCCTCCCCCCGGTTGCGGGCCACCGCCCACACCCGCAGGCCTTTCCGCAACCACGCTCCGACCGCCTCCAGGAGCGGGAACTTCTCCTCCCCGGCTCCGGGGGCATACGCGTAGGGATCGAGTCCGGAGAAACCGAAACCGCCGGGGCCGCCGGCGCCCAGGGCGTTGAAGATTATTTCGGAAAATTCCCCCCGGCCGGACAAGGTCATCTCCGCCGCCGCCGGAGGGACCGGCGACGGCCAGACCAGCAGGCGGTCCCGATCCAGATAATCGAAGATCGTCGCCGAGCCCGCTCCGATTCCATCCAGGGCCATGAGGGCGACGCCGCCGATTTCCCGGGTCGAACGCTGCGTCTGGGGAAGAAACGTTTTGAGACTGTCGATCTCGTCTCCGAAAAAATCCACCCTTACCGGCAGTTCGGCATCGATCGGATAGACGTCCAGGAGACCTCCCCTGCGGGCGAACGTCCCGGGTTCGACAACGGGGTCGTCGTGCGCGTACCCCGCTTCGACCAGCCACTCCGCCAGCCCTTCCGGGCCGAGTTCCTTCCCCGGGGAGAGAACCAGGGTCCGCTCCTCCAGCGAGCGGGGAGGGGGAACCGGCTGGCGGACCGCGGCCAAGGTGGCCGCGACGGCCGGGACGGCGCCTTCCCGCAAGGCCTTCAGCACCGCGAGCCGACGGCCGGCGGTCTCGGTCGAAACCGGAAGTTCGTCGTCGGGGAGGGTTTCGAAAGCGGGGAAGATCGCGACCCCGGAACCGGAAAAGGTCGCCGCCGCGGCGACGAATTCGGTCTGGTCCCGTTCGTTGCCGAAGAGCGCGATCCAAGCCCGCGGAAAGTCGCGGGCGGCGGCGGCCATCAGAAACGCGGCGGCGGCGGGGGGACAACCCGGGACCGAGCCTCCACGGCGGCTACGCCACAGCTTCAGGAAACGGCCGTATTCTCCGGTCGACTCGGCGCCCCCCGTCATGAAGCGAGCGACCCTGCCGGTGCGGCCCCGGGGCTCACCCGGCCCCGGATTCGAGCTTGAGGAGGTTGAGAAGACCGCCGGCCAGGACGATTTCCCGCTCCCGCGGACTGAGGAGCAGTACGGTCCGGATGCTCCGGCCCTGCCCGGGGAAGTCCACGGTTATCGGCGCTCCCGCCTCGGTCTCTTCCCGGAGAGCCGGGAAATTCGCCTGAGCTCCCGGCGGGGGCAGCGTCTCGGCGTCGGCGGCGCTCAGAACCAGAGGGAGAATTCCGAAGTTGATCAGGTTGGCTCGATGAATCCGGGCGAAAGACCGGGCTAGGACCGCCCGCACTCCCAGGTAGCGGGGCGCCAGGGCCGCGTGCTCCCGGCTGGAGCCCTGCCCATAGTTCTCTCCGCCGACGATGACCCCGGCGGCTTCATCACGGCGCGCCCGGTCGGCCGCCGCGACGAATCCGGGGTCCAAATCCCGGAACACATACCGGGAAATCTTCTCGATATTGGAGCGCAGAGGCAGGATCCGGGCACCCGCCGGCATGATGTCGTCGGTGGTCACATTGTCTCCGACCCTGGTCAGTATCCGCCCCTCCAGAGAAACCGGAAGCCGTTCGCCCAGCGGAACCGACGATATATTCGGTCCTTTGACCACCTCGACCGTTTCCGGATGCGCCGAGGGGGGGACGATCATGGAATCGTCGACGGTCACGGGCGAGGACGCGGGCAGGACCGGCGGGGTCCCCGCCTCGCGCGGGTCCACGATCGCTCCCCGCAGTGCCGAAACCGCGGCCGTCTCGGGCGAAACCAGATAAACTTCGGCGTCCGCGGTCCCGCTGCGTCCCTTGAAGTTGCGGTTGTAGGTCCTCAGGCTGACCCCCCGGGAGGGGGGCGCCTGGCCCATCCCGATGCAGGGGCCGCAGGCGTTTTCCATGATCCGGGCCCCCGCCGAAATCAGCTTGTCCAACCCCCCGTCCCGGGCCAAGCGGCTCATGACCTGGCGGGAACCGGGGGAGATGACCAGGCTCGTCCGGGGCGGGACTACCTTTCCCTCCAGCACCGCGGCCGCGGTGGCCAGATCCTTCCAGGAAGAATTGGTGCAGCTCCCGATGCAGACCTGGTCCACTTCGATCCCGGCCAACTCCCGAACCGGACGCACCCGGTCCGGGGAGTGGGGGCATGCGGCCAGCGGTTCCAGGGAATCCAGGTTCAGGAGGAGCCGGGCGGCGTAACTCGCCGAAGGGTCGGGGTTCAGTTCCGTCCAGTCTTCCTCCCTTCCCTGCTCCGCCAGGAATTCCCGGGTCCGGCGGTCCGAAGGGAAAACGGAAGTCGTCGCCCCGGTTTCGGCGCCCATGTTGGCGATGGTGGCGCGCTCGGGGACGGAGAGGCTCTCGACGCCCGGGCCGGTGTATTCGAGAATCTTCCCGACCCCGCCTTTCACCGAAAGTTCCCGCAGTACCGCGAGAATGACGTCTTTGGCGCTCACCCACGGCCGGAGGCTCCCTTCCAGGCGGATCTCGAAAATCTCGGGCATGAGCACGGAGTAGGGGCGCCCGGCCAGCGCCGCCGCTATCTCCAGGCCCCCGACGCCGATGGCCAACATCCCCAGCCCTCCCCCGGTGGGGGTATGGCTGTCCGACCCCAGGAGCACGGCTCCGGGACGGCCGAAACGCTCGAGATGAATCTGATGGCAGATCCCGTTGCCGGGACGGGAGAAATAGAGCCCGTAGCGGGACGCGAAGGTCTGCAGGAACCGGTGGTCGTCGGCGTTTTCGAACCCGCCCTGGAGGGTGTTGTGGTCGACGTAGCTGACCCCCAGTTCCACCTTGACCCGGGGCAGACCCAGGGTTTCGAATTCGAGATAGGCCATGGTCCCGGTAGCGTCCTGGGTCAGCGTCTGATCGACCCTGAGCGCGACTTCACGACCCGCCTTCATCTCTCCGCCGGCCAGGTGCCGGGATATGATTTTTTCCGCGATCGTCAGTCCCATGTCCGCGTTTCCTCTCCTTGTTTCCGCCGCTGGCATCGGCCGTAGTATTGTAGCCCAGATCGCCTCCCGATCCAGTCCGGAATCGGGGATTGTTTTTCGGAGGTCGCGGCGGCGGTCAGGAAGGGGATACCAGCGCCGCCGCCAGGATCGCGCGCAGCTCTTCCAATTCGTAGGGCTTGTGCAGGAACCCGGCCAGCCCCATCCCCTGGAAGCGCTCGGTGGCTTCGGCTTCGTTGTAGCCGCTGCAGAGCACGACCTTGACCCCCGGGTCCAGGGAACGCAAAGCCTCGAAGGTGGCGAAACCGTCCATCCCCGGCATGGTCAGATCGAGAATGACGCAATCGAAGCCATCCGGGGAGCGGCGGAAGCGTTCCAGCGCTTCCCGGCCTCCGGAGACGGTTACGGCCTTCATCCCCAGCTTTTCCAGAAACGCCGCGCAGACTTCGAGGACGATGGCTTCGTCGTCGACCACCAGCGCGGTTCCCGGCAGGGTCTCCGGCAAAACCTCTCCGGCGACGGCGGGCGCGGCGGGAATACGGCTCTTCCCCGCTTCTTCCGGAGCGGCGGGGAACAGGACCCGTACCGTGGTTCCCGCCCCCGCCCGGCTTTCCACGAAAATAGCCCCGTGGTGGCCCCGCACGATCCCCAGGACCGCCGCCATGCCCAGGCCCCGGCCCGTGAATTTCCGCGTGAAGAAGGGATCGAAGAGGCGCTGCAGGGTGTCGTCGTCCATCCCGCAGCCGGTATCGGCGACTTCGAGCCAGACGAACTTTCCCGGAAGGGGTTTTTCGGTCAGCCGGCTGGAGCGCAGGTACGTCCCGTCGCAATCCATCTCGCCGGTGCCGAGACGGATGGTTCCCGGACCGGCGCCGATGGCCTCGGCGGCGTTGGTGAGCAGGTTGACCAGAACCTGGTGCACCTGGCCGGAATCTCCCAGGATCGGGGAAAGCCCCCCTCCCAGGCGGCAATCGATCTCGACGCCCGCGGGGACCGCCCTCCGGAGCATCTCCATGTTCCCGGTGACCAGCTCGTTGAGATTGAGCGGGGAGGGAAATACTTTGCCCCCGCCCGAATAAGCCAGCATCTGCCTGGTCAGGTTCGTGGCCCGTTTCACCGCTTCCACGGCGGCCTGCAGGCGGGGGCGGAGCGGGGACTCCGGTTCCAGATCGCGCAACCCCAATTCCAGGTTCCCCATGATGGCGGCGAGGAGGTTGTTGAAGTCATGGGCGATGCCGCCCGCCATCACCCCCAGGCTTTCGAGTTTCTGGACGTGGAAAAAACGCCGTTCCATCTCCAGGCGCTCTTCCTCGGCCAGGTTGCGCTCTTGGTTGACGATCGAAAGCGCCACCTGATCGGCGAGCTGGCAGGCGAAGGTGACCTCATCGGGAGTCCAGCGGTGGGGTTGGCGGACGTGTTCGAGGCAGAGGACTCCGAGGTTACGCCCGGAGGCGCGGATGACCGCGTCCAGCATCGAGGTGATCTGGAGCGGCTTGAGGTAGCTCTCCACGTAGCCCGCGGTCCGGGGGTCTCGGAGGGCGTCGTCGGCGTCGAGATACTTGCTCCGGCTCAAGGCTTCGAATTCGTCGCGGTATTCGCGGCGGGTGAGGACCATCCCCGCCGAATGGCGGCCGATCTTGGATTCGTAGAGGTCCAGGCACATCAATTCTTCTTCCATGTCGTCGAAGAGCCAGACGCCGGCCCTGGCCACGCCCACCGCCTCGGCGGCCAACTCCGTGAGCTGAAGCGAAAGTTCCCTCACTTTGCCCGAGGCCAGATGGGGAGAGACGGAAAGCCGGGCCACCACGTCCTGCTGGCGCTGGCTGCGCTCATAGGCGGCCAGGAGCTCTTCTTCGGCGCGCTTGCGCTTGCTGATGTCGGTCAGGACCATGAGGACGCAGTGCTGGTCGGCGATCTCGATCATATCGGCGGAGAGCAGCGCCTGGCGGACGGCTCCTCCCTTGGTCCGCACCTCCACCTCCTCGTTGCGGGGAGGGCTGCCCTCCTTCAGCGCCTGGAGCAACCCGGCATACGCCGATTCCTCGGCGAAGATGCCCAGCCGCTCGTAACTCTGCCCGATGATCTCGGACCGGGAATACTCCAGGGTGGAGCAGAACATCTCGTTGACGTCCAGAAACCGGCCGTCCTGAAGACTGGAAACGGCCATCAGCACCGCGCTGGAGTTGAAAGCGCGGGCGAAACGGTCTTCGGACTGTTGGAGGAGGGAGAAATCCTTGCAGACGACGAAGCAGGCGGGACGGTTGTTCCAGAGGCCCGGGGTGGCGGTGGTTTCGACCGGTATCACCCGTCCGTCGCGGCTTTCCAGATGCCTCAGCGAAGACGGGCTCTTCTCCTCGATCATCGTCCGGGCCAGCGCGGCGTCGTCCGCGCCCGGGGGGATGGAAGGGCAGAGGGAACCCAGCCCCCGTCTCCGCAGTTCCTCCCGGTGATAGCCGAGCCGGCGGACGACCGTCTCGTTGACGTGCTGGATTCTCCCGTCGCAGTCGAGTACGAAGAGAAAATCTTCCACCGAATTGAAGAAGATTTCGAAGTTGAACCGCGCCTGGTCGGCGCCGCGGCGGACCATATAAAACCCCCCGAGCAACGCGACGATCAACAGGGTGATCGCGATCGGGAGGACGCAGGCTTCCCGGATTTCCGCCTGCCAGGGCCCGGCGCCGATATCCATCCCCAGCACCGCCGTCACCTTTCCCGTTTCGGGGTCGAGAAGAGGCACCAGGGCGCTTACCCATGTTCCCCACCGGTCCGAAACCGGTCCTTCCACCGCCTCCTCCCCCCGGGAAAAAACATCGAGAAGAATTTTCTGAGCCTCCGGATACCGTTGTCCCGGAGGAGAATAATCCGGGGACGTCGGCGGCTCGGAATCGACGAAGAAAAACACCCCCTTCCCGGGCCATTCCCCCATGAGATAAATGAAACGATAGCGGGGGTTGGCGGAACGGACCATGCTCAGCCTTTCCTTGAGCCGCCGATAATCGGGGGAATCCAGATCCCGGTCGGAGGCCGTCAGGTTATCCACCAGGTTCCAGTTGACGGCGTTGGCCACCATCCTGGCTTCGGTGAGAATATCGTCGCGCATGTGGGCGTCTTCCCGGCGCGCCACCCGCCAGGTGGCCAGCGTGCCCGCGAGCATGACCGCGGCGACGGCGATCCGGAACCAACGGCCGTAAGCCCGCGTCCCCGAATCGGCGGCGGGCGGAGCCGGAACCCCTTCCCCGCTTCGATCCGGCCCGGGATTGTCGCTCCGAACAGCTTCTCGGTTCCCCCCCGCCCCGCTATTCATCCATCTCCTCCGATAAGGCGTAACCGGCTCCGATATCCCGGCTTAAGGCAAAAATATTTTGACGCCTCGTACTTGTAGTATAACACGAACCCCGATGGGCCGCCACCCGGCGGCGCCCCGGAAAGGCCGGAACCCGGAGCGGGATATCAAACCCGGAGCCGGGAGAGGAACTCCTCGAAGCGGTCGATCCCCCTCATGATGTTTTCCAGGGAATCGGCGAACGACATGCGGATATTGGTATCCCAGCCGAAAGCGATCCCCGGAACCACGGCGATCCGGGCTTCCTCCAGAAGCCGGTCCGCCAGTTCCAGGGAGCCGAGGCCGAATGCGGAAATATTGGGAAAGGTGTAGAAGGTCCCGGTCGGGCGCACGCAGGTTATGCCTTCGATCCGGGAAAAGCGGTCCATGATCGCGTCCCGGCGACCCTCGAAAGCGAGGCGCATCTCCTCGACGCACCCCTGGTCTCCTTTCAAGGCGGCCAGCGCCGCGTACTGGGTCATGGTGGCGGGGTTGGATGTGGAATGGGATTGAAAGGAGCTGATCGCTTTCGCCACCGGTTCCGGGGCGGCGAGGTACCCGATTCTCCAACCGGTCATGGCGTAGGCCTTGGAAACGCCGTTGACGACGATGGTATGGTCTTTGATCTTCGGCGAGAGGGAGGCGATGGACACGGACCGGAATCCGTCGAAAACCAGGTGTTCGTAAATCTCGTCGCTGACGACGATCAGTCCCCGGCTCACGGCCAGGTCGGCGATTTTCTCCAGGTCCTCGACCGGGTAGATGCCTCCGCTGGGGTTGCAGGGGCTGGCGACCACGATGGCGCGGGTCCGGGGGCTGAGCGCCGCCTGCAGGGCCTCGAAGTCGAGACGGTAGCCCTGGTCTTCCCGGGAGTCGAGAAACACCGGGACCCCTCCGGCCAACCCCACCTGTTCCGGGTATGTCACCCAATAAGGGGATGGAATGATCACCTCGTCCCCGGGATCGAGCACGGCGGTGAAGGCGTTGTACAGGGAATGCTTGGCCCCGCAGGAGATGACGATCTGGGAGGCGGAGTATTCCAGCCCGTTTTCCCGCAGGAATTTCTCCCGGACCGCTTCCACCAGTTCCGGCATTCCCTTGGCCGGAGTATAGCGGGTCTTGCCCTCCTCGATCGCCCGGCAGGCCGCGGCCCGGATGAAGGCGGGGGTGTCGAAATCCGGTTCTCCGGCGGCGAAACTGATCACGTCGATTCCTTCCTTCTTCATGGCCTTGGCTTTGCCGGTGACGGCCAGCGTCAGGGAAGGACTGATTCGGCTGAGTCTTTGAGAAACTTTCATAGGTTATTTCTTCCGGTAGAATTCGGAGATTATCCGTTTGAAATCGTTTCGCTGTATCTCCAGGATCGCGATTTCGCGTTCGAAATTTTCCCGCGAATCCGAGGCATGGGCGACGTTCTCGTTGATGCTGTGGGCGTACATCTTTCGGATCGTAGCCCAGCGGGCCTTGGTCGGATCGGTCGCTCCCAGCACTTCCCTGATACTGGAAATCGCGTTCGGCCCCCGGTAGAGCAGAGCCAGGCATTTTTCCGGTCCGGGCGCCCGCCGAGCGGCGGCGCCCCGGGCGCGGCGGGGATCGACCCCGGACATGGTTTCGATGATACGGTCGAATTCTGCCCGGCCCATGAGCTTCTTAAGGATGTTCACCATCTTCATCAGGTCCGTTTCGGGTATTTCGAAATCGAAGGTCTCGGCCAGGGCGTGTTTGAGGGGGGAAAGGACCCGGTTTTCCATCCGCTCCGGGAGTTCTTCGGCCACCGGTTGATAGAACTTTTCGGCCTGGGCCACGCTCATCTGGATGATCTTGGCCCCCACGATCTTCAAGCCGGTCCGCGAGATGATGTCGATGACGTTGCCGGCGACGCTGCTGGGCCCCTTGAAATTACCGGGTTTGAGCATGACCAGGGTGGTTTCGGTCGTTACGGAGGGGGGGAAACAGCAGCAGCGGCTGAGAATGCCGCCGTCCCGGTCCGAATAGCGCGCCCAGAGCCGGAGGTACGCCTCTGCCTCGGAGATCTCGGGGATGATGAACACCGCCGGCTCGAAATAACGGACCCTTCCCTGCTGGTCCTTGATATAGTCCCCGTAGGTGTCCCGGACCGTCTCCCCCAGGATCGAATCCCGGCTGATCGGCCCCACCACGTGCTCCCGGAGTTCGGCGATGGCGTTTTCTCCCCGGAAAAGCAGAACCAGGACCCGGGGCTTGAGGCCGCTCTCGTCCCGGGTCAGCCAGTGCTCGCGCATGTAGCCGCGGATATGCTCCCGCACCATCCGGGCTTCCGGCGATCCCTTGATCCCGATCAGACGGCATTGTTTTTCCACCAGTTCGCGGCTGGGGGCGAACATCCGGGCTGCCACCAATTCGCAGGTGGTGAGCGACAGAAGCCTGGCGATCACTCCGCCGGTGCGCGATTTTTCGATGGTATAGGGATTGATCCACACCGCCGCAAGTTGAGCCGACATCTCCTACCTCCGAATTCTCCGGCCGGCGGCCGTCGGAACGGCCGGGCTATGCGAAACAAGCAGGATAATCGCTATCCTGCTTGCTTGCTGGAACCGCCCCCCGGAGCCGGGGGGCCTGGATCCGGTCACTTCTTCTTGGGAAGAATCTTGTACATGCCGGTTCCGCAGGTCGGGCATTTTCCCTTCATGGCGGAACGGCCGTTTTTCATGGTGACTTCTTTGGCCTCGGCCATGGGCCTTTTGGCCTTGCATTTAACGCAATAACCTTCCATCCGATCCTCCCGGTTAAGGTTGCTGACTGTTCAAATTATGCTGATGGCGGCTCCCGCAGTCAACACGCATTTAGCGGCGTCAGAAACGGAAATGAGCCCGCGCGCCGAACGTGAGGTAGTCCTTGTCGAAATCCTCGATGCTCTTGAGCTGGTCCACGAAGTAGTAGGCGTCCACGTCCAACCACAGCGGCCCCAGGGGGAGTTGAACTCCCGCCTTGAAGTGATAGGAGAGATCGGACCATTCTCCGTCGCTTCCTCCCAGGGGGTCGTCGTATTTGATGTAGGTCTTGTTGATGCCGACCCCGACATTGACCAGGTCCCCCAGGAGATTGAGGATCGCCGTGCCCATGGGCGTGACCTGATAGTCTATGGACCCGCTGCCCGGGTAATAATTGAGAATGGCTTCCGCCCCGAGAAAGGTCAGAAACTGGACCCGCAGGGATACGAGATAGGAGAGATAATCTTCGTCGATCTTCCAGTCGTCGTTTTCGATCGACCCCAGCATTTTGTTGTAGAACACTCCCGCACCCAAGCCGGCTTCGACCTGGGACCAGGCGCCCGCGACGGGAAGGAACAACGCCGCCGCCAGGCAGACAGAGCCCAAGATTCGTTTCATCCTCACCTCCCTGATTCGGTGCTCGGACGTCGGTTCAACTATACGATACGCCCGGGCGGGGGGCAAGCCTCAAGGGGGGGCGGTTCATTCCCGGCCGGCGCGGCGGATGAAGCCGGCTCCCGCCACCAGGTCTTCCCGGTAAAACACCGCCAGCTGGCCCGGAGTTACGGCTTCCTGGGGACGGTCGAACCTGACCTCCCCTCCCCCGGCCTCCCTCGGAACGAGTTCGGCCGAAGCCGCGGGGTGGGTGTTGCGGATCTTGACCGACACCCGTAGGGGTGCGGACGGCCGGGGAATGGAGACCCAATTGATCTCCGAAACCGTCATCCGTTCGGCGAGCAGCTCCTCCCGGCTCCCCACCACGAGCCGGTTGGAGGAGGCGTCGATTCCGGTGACATAGAACGGCCCCCGCCCCGCCAGGTCGGGGCCCAATCCTCTTCTCTGGCCGACGGTAAAAAAGCATATTCCCGGATGGCGGCCGAGCACGGTCCCGCTTTCGTCGACGATATCTCCGGGACGGGCGGCGTCCGGGATCAGCCTCCGCACCATCGCCCGCAAACCGCCGCCGGCGGTGAAGCAGGCTTCCTGACTGACCGGCATCGGTTCGAATCCGGGCAGGAGCCGCTTCAATTCGGACGCGGCCCGGGCGTCGCTGAACGTGCCCAGGGGAAAGACCAGGCGCTTCAGCTGCTCCTGGCGCAGGAGACCCAGAAAATAGCTTTCGTCGCGTTCCGGAGAACGGTTTTTCTTCAATACCGCCCGTTCCCCGTATTCCAGCCGGGCATAATGCCCGGTGGCGAGGGCCGCGGCGCCGGCGGCGACCGCGGCCTCCAGCAGGCGCCCGGCCTTGAATTCGAGGTTGCAGAGAGCGCAGGGGTTGGGGGTTTTCCCGGCCTGGTAGTCCCGCAGGAACGGTCCCACGACCAGCCGCTCGAATTCGCCGCTGAAGTCGAGGGTTTTCCAGGGTATCCGCAGGCGCCGGCAGAGGTCGTCCACCCGGGCCTCCGTCGTTTCGCGGATGGACCCGGCCGGGTCGGGGGCGAGCAGGAGGTGGTACCCCGTGAGCCGGTAACCGGCCTCCGCCAGCAGGGCCGCCGCCAGACTGGAATCCTTGCCTCCGCTCAGGGCCACGCCGATGCTGCTGCCCGGGGGGGGGATCATCGCTCCAGTATGATTCTGAGGCCTTTCAGGGTGAGGAGCGGGTCGACGACAAAGGGGAGCGACGGCTCCTCCCCGAGGATGAAGCGGGCGTGCCCCCCGGTCGCCACCAGCCGCGTCTCCCCTCCCCAGCCCAGTTCCCGCAGAAGCTTGCCGATCAGGGTTTCGACCGCTCCCAGGGTACCCCAGTAGACCCCCGAACGGATCGCCGAGACGGTGTCTCTTCCCAGCACCCGGCGCGGCTTGCGCAGGCGCACTTCGGGCAGAAGAGCCGCCTCCCGGAAGAGCGCGGCGGTGGAGATCCCCAGGCCCGGGGCGATAACGCCTCCCAGGTATTCGAAGCCGGCGCCGACCGCGTCGACGGTGACGGCGGTGCCGAAGTCGACGACGAGGGCGGGAGCGCCGTACAGGGTGTGGACGCCGACCGCGTTGGCGATGCGGTCGGCCCCCACCCGCGAGGGGAACCGGCAGCCGAAGCGCATCCCGGTATCCGTCCGGAAGGTGAGCTTCGGACACGGGAGGCCCAACTCCCTGCGCACGGCCCCGACTACCGGGGGTTCGCGGGGAGGGCAGACCGAGGCCAACAGCGCTCGATCGATCGGAGCGCCCTGCCGCAAACGAGCGGACAGGGAACTCGCGAAACCGGGGTCGGCGGTTTCGATCGACCACCGCAGAAGGGGCCGGGCCCCCGTGCCCCACACCGCGCCGGTCAGGGCGGTGTTGCCGAGATCGAGCGTCAGCAGACGCGGCGCGGCGGCGTCCTCCCTCCCCCTGCGGCAACGGTCGGTCGCGGTGGCGGACGCCTTCCTCATGGGGCCCGGGCCTCTATCCCCCGAGACCGGCCAGGATTTCTCGAAGCCGGCCGACCTCGTCCTCCAGTTCATCCCGGCGGGCGGCGGTGCGCTCCCTGACTTCAACGGGAGCCCGTTCGCCGAACCGGGGATTGGCGAGGCGGGAGCGTACCCGCTCCAGTTCCTCGAGCGCCTTCTCCAGTTTTTTCTGGAAGCGGGCCCGTTCCTGCTCCGGATCGACCAAGCCGGTCAGGGGCATGAAGACGGCGCTCCCTTCCACCAGGCCCGAAGGCGTGGGGCCTTCCGGAACGAACCCGGAATCGACTCGAAGCCGGGCGTGCCGGATCAGGGCGGCGATGCTCCCGGCCTCGACCTTCAGTATCGCTTCCCGTTCGGGGGAGTCGGGGACCGCCACGATCTCCACCTCGCGGTTCGCGGGGAGGTCGTACAGGGCCTTGAGGTTGCGGGCGGCGGTGACCGTCGCGTGCTTGAATTCGGCGGCGGCGGCGGCCGCGGGATCGATGAAGGATTCGTCGGAAAACGGCCAGGGGCCGTTCGCCAGAAATTTCGTGTTCCCGGTTTTTTCCCAGATCTCTTCGCTGATGAAGGGCATGAAGGGGTGGAGAAGCCCCATGACCCGGGTCAGCACCCGCCGCAGGGTGCCGCGGGTCAGGGCCGCCGCCGACGGCGGAGCGGCGCTCAGCGTGTGCTTCGCCGCTTCCAGGTAACGGTCGCAGAAATGATGCCAGAAAAAGTCGTAGAGACTCAGCGCGGCCGTGTTGAACTGAAAGCGCTCCAGCGCTTCATCCACTTCCGCCGAGGTCCGTTCCAGCCTGTCGAGGATGGCCCGTTCGTCCAGGCCCAGGCCGGGCGCGCCGGGGACCGGGTCGACGGCGGGTTCACCTTCGATGTTGGTCATGACGAACCGGGCGGCGTTCCAGATTTTATTGGCGAAGTTGCGCCCGAGTTCGCACATCTCGTTGGAGTAATATACGTCCTGTCCCACCGGAGACAGGCGGGCGATGGTGAAGCGCAGGGCGTCGGCGCCGTACTCGGCGATGACGTCGAGGGGATCGGGGGAGTTGCCCAGGCTCTTGGACATCTTCCGCCCTTCAGTATCCCGGATGATGCCGGTAAAATAGACTTGGCCGAAGGGGACCTGCCCCCGGAACTTGAGGCCGGCCACGATCATTCTCGCCACCCAGAAAAAGATGATGTCGGGAGCGGTCACCAGGGTGCTGGTCGGGTAAAATTCCTCCAGATCCGGGGTCGCGTCCGGCCAGCCCAGCGTGGAAAACGGCCAGAGCCAGCTCGAAAACCAGGTGTCGAGGACGTCCTCGTCCTGGACCCAGCCGTCTCCCTCGGGGGCTTCCCGCCCCACGTAGAGTTCTTCCCCCCGGTACCAGGCCGGTATCCGATGCCCCCACCAGAGCTGCCGGGAGATGCACCAGTCCCTGATGTTTTCCATCCAGTGCTGGTAGACCTTGACCCAGCGCTGGGGGAAAAACTCGATGCGGCCGTCGAGCACGGCTTCCAGCGCGGGGACGGCCAGGGGTTTCATCTTCACGAACCACTGCACCGAGAGGTAGGGTTCGATGACGGTCGCGCACCGGTAGCAGTGGCCGACCGCGTGGCGATGGGGGACGACTTTCTCCAGGAACCCTTCTTCTTCCAGCGCCGCCGCCACCCGGCTTCGGCATTCCCGGCGGGACAGGCCCGCGAACCTTCCCGCCTCCCGGTTCATGACCCCCGAGGTGTCCATTACCACCAACTTCTCCAACCCATGCCGGTTCCCCATCTCGAAATCGTTGGGGTCGTGGGCGGGCGTGACCTTGACCGCTCCGGTGCCGAAGGCGGGGTCGACCGCGGGATCGGCGATCACCGGAATCGTTCTCCCGGTCAGGGGAAGGATCAGCGTCCGGCCGACAAGGCCGCGGAAACGCTCGTCCGCCGGATGTACGGCCACCGCGGTGTCGCCGAGCATGGTTTCGGGACGGGTGGTGGCCACGGTGATCGCCCCCTCCCCGTCCGCCAGGGGATAGCGGATATGCCAGAGCGAGCCGTCCAGTTCGACATGGTCCACTTCCTCGTCGGAAAGAGCGGTATGGCAGCGGGGGCACCAGTTGACCAGGTAAGGCCCCCGGTAGATCAGGCCCTGCTCGTAGAGGCGCACGAAAACTTCCCGGACGGCCCGGCTGAGCCCGTCGTCGAGGGTGAACCGTTCCCGGGACCAATCGCAGGAAGCGCCCAGTTTCTTGAGCTGCCGGATGATGGTTCCCCCGTAGCGCTCTTTCCATTCCCAGACCTTGGCGACGAACGCCTCCCTCCCCAGGCCGTGGCGGTCGAGGTTCTCGGATCGGAGGGCCTTCTCCACCACGTTCTGCGTGGCGATGCCGGCGTGGTCGGTGCCGGGGATCCACAGCGCCCGGCGGCCTTTCATCCGCTGCCAGCGGATGAGGATGTCCTGGAGGGTGTTGTTGAGGACATGCCCCATGGTCAGAATTCCGGTGACGTTGGGCGGAGGGATGACGATGACGTAGGGCTTGCCCTCGCCCCGGGGCGAAAAACACCCGTGCTCCATCCATTCCCCGTAAATCCGCTCCTCCACCTCCGCGGCTTCGTAACGGCTCGGCCAGTCGCGGTCAGTCACCGGCATCGTGCCCGTCCTTCTCCCGTTTTTCCTCACGGCGGATGAGGGAATAGTCGATGCTGTCCACCAGGGCTTGCCAACTGGCCTCGATGATGTTCTCGGAGACGCCCACGGTGCCCCAGATGTCCTTGCCGTCGGTGGTTTCGATGAGAACGCGCACGGGCGCGGCGGTGCCGGCGTCGGAAGCCAGCACTCTGACCTTGTAGTCGGTCAGGGTCGACGATCCGATCGAGGGAAAGAAGGGCAGCAGCGCCTTGCGCAGGGCGTTGTTGAGGGCGTCGACCGGACCGTCGCCTTCGGCGGCCGTGTGCTCGATCTGGTCCTTGACCCGGACCTTGATGGTGGCTTCGGCGATCGGGTCCTCCCCGGGACCCCGTTTTTCCACGGAAACGCGGAACCCCTCCAGCTTGAAGAAATCCCGGTGGCGGCGCAGCGCTTTCTGGATGAGGATGCGGAAGGAGGCGTCGGCTCCCTCGAACTCGTATCCGTCGCTTCCCAGGCGCTTGAGTTCGTCCAGTATCTTCCTGGTCTCGGGAGTGTCTTTTTCCAGGTTGACGCCGAATTCGACCGCTTTCAGGATCACGTTGCTTTTTCCCGAAAGCTCGCTGACCAGGATCCGGCGGCTGTTTCCGACCAGAGCGGGGTCGATGTGTTCGAACGTCCGCGGATTCTTACGCACGGCGTCGACGTGCATTCCCCCCTTGTGGGCGAACGCGGCCGCCCCGACGAAGGGAGCCCGGGGATACGGGCGGAGATTGGCCAGGGTGTCGACGAAGCGCGAAGCCTCCTCCAGGCGTCTCAGCTGCCGGTCGGAAATGCAGTCTATCCCCATCTTCAACTTGAGGTTGGGGATGATGGCGCAGAGATCGGCGTTCCCGCACCGTTCCCCGTAACCGTTCATGGTCCCCTGGACCATGACCGCACCGGCTCGAACCGCGGCCAGCGAATTGGCCACGGCCAGGCCGGAATCGTTGTGGGCGTGTATGCCCAGGGGAACGGCGAAGGCGGAGGCGACGCGGCGGGTCGCTTCCTCTACCTCGTGGGGGAGAGACCCTCCGTTGGTGTCGCACAGGACCAGAAAATCGGCTCCGGATTCCGCCGCCGCCGCCAAGACCGCCGAGGCGTACCCGGGGTCGTCCTTGTAGCCGTCGAAGAAATGCTCGGCGTCGAAGATCACTTCGCGGCCGCGCTCCTTGAGAAAAGCCACCGTATCCCGGACCAGCTCCAAATTCTCGCCGGGGCTGACCCGGAGGACATCGCTGACGTGCAGCAGCCAGGATTTACCGAAAACCGCCACCGCCGGGGTTCCCGCCTCCAGGAGGCCGAGAACGTTTTCTTCCGCCTCGGCCGCGACCCCGGCCCGGCGGGTGCTGCCGAAAGCCACGGCCCGGGTCCGGCCCAGGTCGATCTTGGAGACCTCCCGGAAGAAGGCCATGTCCTTGGGATTGGAGCCCGGCCAGCCGCCTTCGACGTAATCGAAACCGAGCCGGGCCAGTTCCTCGGCGATCCGGATCTTGTCGGGCAGGGAGAAACTGACTCCTTCCGCCTGGGTCCCGTCCCGCAGGGTCGTGTCGTAAATCAACACCCGTTCCATCGGCCGTTACCTCCCGGATATGCTCACGTCTGCGCGTCCAGCCCGAAAGCGGCATGAACCACCCGGGCGGCCCGATCGCCGTCCTTTGCTTCCACCACGCAGGAGATTTTGATCTCCGACGTGCTGATCATCATGATGTTGATACCGTTGGCGGCGAAGGTCTCGAACATGGTTGCCGCCACTCCGGGATGGCTCTTCATCCCCACTCCCACCACCGAAACCTTGGCGATATCTTCGTGCACGCGGATGCTTCCGGCGCCGATCTCGGTGGAAAGCGTCTTCAGTATTTCCCGGGAACGGACGGTGTCGGCCTTGGGAACGGTGAAAGAGACGTCGGTGAACCCGTCTTCGCTGACGTTCTGGATGATCATGTCCACGTTGATTCCGGCGTCAGCGATCGCCTTGAATATCCGGGCGGCGACCCCGGGCCGGTCGGGAACCCGGGTTATGGTCAGCTTGGATTCCTCCTTGTTCAGGGTCACACCCCGGATGACTACTGCTTCCATCGACATTTCATCAACCTCCTCGGCGACTATCGTTCCCTCGTCTTCGGTGAAGGTGGAGCGGATATGAAGCACCACGTGGAACTTTTCCGCGAATTCGACCGCCCGGTTCTGGATCACCTTGGCGCCCAGGCTGGCCATCTCCAACATCTCTTCGTAGCTGATGCGCTCCAGCTTCCTGGCCGCGGGGACCACCCGGGGGTCCGATGTGTAGACGCCGTCGACGTCGGTAAAGATTTCGCAGGCTTCCGCTTTCAGGGCCGCGGCCAGGGCCACGGCGGTGGTATCGGACCCGCCCCGGCCCAACGTGGTGATATCGTTGCGGGCGTTGACGCCCTGAAAGCCCGCCACCACGACCACGTTCCCCCGCTCCAGCTCCTCCTCTATCTTTCCCGGAGCGATGGCGTCGATCCGCGCCCGGGTGTGGCTCTCGTCGGTGACGATGCCGACCTGGTCGCCGGTGAGCGAAATGGCTCCCACCCCGCGGGAATGCAGGGCCATGGCCAGCAGGGCCGATGAAATCTGCTCCCCGGTGGATATCAACTGGTCCATTTCCCGGTCCGAGGGATCGGGGCTGATCCGGTGGGCCAGGTCGATCAATTCATCGGTGGTGTCTCCCATCGCCGAAACCACCACCACCATCCGGCAGCCGGCGCTCTGCTTGGCGGCGACCCGGCGGGCGACATTTTTGATTTTTTCGATGTCGCCGACCGAACTCCCGCCGAATTTCTGTACTACGATGCCCATGGTTATGCTCTCGCTGCGCTGCTTGAGTTGGCCGGGCGGCTCCCGCCCGGATTTATAGTTTCTCCCGTTCCAGTAAAAGGGGAAGCAGTTTATGGCCGATTCTCAGGCCGAAGCGGCCGCGGCGCGCTTCGGTTTCTCCGTATGAAGCCATGGCGTCGGGAGCGATTCCGGGCCCCCACACCGCGAAGGGAACCGGGTCCTCGACGTGGGTCTTGATCTCGACCGGAGTGAGGTGATCGGGGAGGAGGAGGATACGGACGTTCCCCCCGGCCTCGGCCGCCGCCAAAAGCGGCCCCACTACTTTTTCGTCGATCGCCTCGATGGCCCTGATCTTTTCCCCGACGTTTCCGGCGTGGGAGGCTTCGTCCGGAGCTTCGATATGGACGAAAACGACGTCGAAGCCCTCCAACGCCCTCACCGCGTAAGCTCCCTTGGCTCCGTAGTCGGTGTCGAGGTAGCCCGTCGCTCCCGGAACCGCGATCCGGTCGAGACCGGCGTAGACAGCGATGCCGTTGAGCAGATCCACGGCCGAAATCAGGGCGCCCCGGAGGCCGAAGCGTTCCTCGAAGTGGGCGATGGAGGGGGTTTTCCCCTCCCCCCAGAGCCAGATCATATTGGCCGGGTTTTCTCCCAGATCGATCCTGATCTCGTTGATCTCGATATTCTTGAGAATGACCAGCGATTTCCGGATCAGGTCCTGGAGAAACCCGCCGCCCCTGCCCCGGGGGAGATGGGGATGAAACGGCTCCCCGACGATATCGTGAGGAGGAGTCGTCGTCAGTTTCCCGCGCCCCCCCTCGAGCAGGTCCTCCTTGACCACCGCCAGCTGACGGTACCCCACCCCGGCGTGGAACTGGATCCCCCGGCCCCCCAACCGCGCTTCCAGCAGGTCGACGATCACCCCGGCTTCCTCGGAGGATATGTGCCCGGCGCTGTAATCGGCCAGACGGTCCTTGGCCGCGGTCACCAGGTTGCAGCGGAAGGCGACTTCGTCCGGCTGGAGCTCGACGCCCAGGCTGGCGGCTTCCAGGGGACCGCGGCCGGTATAGGACGAAGCCGGGTTATAGCCGAGAATGGAGAGGTTGGCCACGTCGCTTCCCGGAGAAAACCCGGGGGGGACGGTGCGCAGGAACCCTCCGGCGCCTTCCCTCGCCAGGCGGTCCATATTCGGAATCCGGGCCGCTTCCAGGGCCGTTTTCCCTTCCAGGGCCGCGACCGGGTGGTCGGCCATGCCGTCGCCGAGTATGACCACGGTCTTCATCGGCCCTCAGCGTTCGACCCTGATCCGGACCGGCGGTTCCTTGATGACCGAGAGCGCCTTGATCTCCTTGAGCGCCGAATTCATCCTGGCTTCGAGGGCCCGGTGGGTCATGATGATGACGGGCACCGCTCCCTTTTCCCGGCGACCTCGTTGAATCACGGAGGCGATGCCGATCCCACGGGCGGCTAAAATGCTGGCGATCCGGGCCAGCACCCCCGGCCGGTCCACGGCCTGGAGCCGGAGGTAGTGGGAACATTCGATGTCGCCGACCGGGAGAAGGCGGGGGAGGCGGCGCCCGAGGGGCACTCCGGCCGACGGGACCGCCTTCCCCAAGATCATCCTGCCGGCTTCGATCAGATCGGCCACCACCGCCGAGGCGGCGGGGCCTTCTCCCGCCCCCTGGCCGTAAAACATGCTCTGCCCGCTGAAGTCCCCGTCGAGGTAAACGGCGTTGAGCACCCCGCTGACCGAGGCCAGGAGGTGGTGACGGGGGATCAGGGTCGGGTGGACCCTCATCTCGATCCCGGCGGGGCCGTCCTTGGCGATGGCCAGAAGCTTGACGGTATATCCCAGTTCCCCGGTGTAGAGGATGTCCTCGGAAGTCACCCCTCCGATTCCTTCCACCAGAACTTTGCGGTAATCGAGCCAGGCGCCGAACGCCAGAGAAGCCAGGATCACCAGTTTATGGGCCGAATCCAGCCCGGCCAGGTCGAGGCTGGGGTCGGGCTCGGCGTACCCCAGGACGCGGGCTTCGTCCAGGGCCGCGTCCATGGAAAGACCCTCGTCGGTCATCCGGCTCAGGATGTAATTGGTGGTGCCGTTGACGATCCCCAGTATGGAGGTGATCCGATTGGCCGCCAGCCCCTCCCGCAGCCCCTTGACGACGGGGATGGCCCCGCCGACGCTGGCTTCGAAGAACACTTCACGTGAGGAAGAGGCGGCGGCGCGGAAGATGGAGCGGCCCCGGCGGGCCAGTACCGCCTTGTTGGCGGTGACCACGTACTTCCCGGCCTTGAGAGCGCCGAGGATGTAGCTGCCGGCGGGTTCCAACCCCCCGATCAGCTCCACGACCACGTCGATGGAAGGATCGGCGACGACCTCGGCGGCATCGGCGGTCAGCAGCGACCGGCGCACCCTGATCTTCCGGGGTCGGGAAAGATCGGTATCGGCGATGCGGGCCACTTCGAGTTCCGCTCCCAGGCGCTCCGATATCAGACCGCCGTTCTTCCGGAGAATCTTCAGGACTCCCGTCCCCACGGTGCCCCACCCGATCAGGCCTATGCGGATCTTTTTCATGCGTTTCTCCCCGGGACGGCGGGTTCCGCCCGGCGCGTCCCCCTGCAAGTACGGGAGGGCCGAAAGCCCTCCCGCTCGTCGAACCTGCCGACTCGGGGCGCCGGGATTCGAACCCGGGACCTCATGAACCCCATTCATGCGCGCTAGCCAGGCTGCGCCACGCCCCGCCGAATGCAGGTGCGAACTTAGCGCGGGCGGGGCCGAATTGCAAGGAGCTTTTTCCCCCGCGGGGTCCGGCCGTCACTCCGTCCGGGGGGCCCGGGTCATCAGGTCCCTGACCGCTTCCTGGGGGTTCTTCCCCTCGTGCAGGACCAGGTAGACCTGTTCGGTGATGGGCATCTCCACGCCCACTTTCGCGGCCAGGGCCCGTACCGCGCGGGAAGCCCCCACCCCCTCCACCACCATCTCCGTGGAAGCCAGGGCCGCCTCCACGCTCACGCCCCGGCCCACCATCCGGCCCAGCCGAAGGTTGCGGCCGAACTCGCTGAAGGAGGTGGCGATCAAATCGCCGATTCCCGACAACCCCCAACTGGTCTCGACTTTCCCCCCCATCGCCCGGCTGAGGCGGGCGATCTCCACCATCCCCCGGGTCAGGAGCGCGGCCTTGGCGTTGTCCCCCAGGCCGGAGCCGTCGGAAATTCCGGCGGCGATGGCGATGACGTTTTTGAGCACTCCCCCCAGCTCCACGCCGATCACGTCGTCGTGGGAGTATACCCGGAAATTATCTTCCATGAGGATGGCCTGGGCCTGAAACGCCACATCGTGGTCGTCGGATGCCACCACCACGGTGGTGGGCAGTCCGCGGGCCACTTCTTCGGCGTGGCTCGGCCCGGAGATCACCCCCACCCGGCGGGTGGCCAGGGTCTCCGCCAGCACGACGCTCATCCGCTTCAGGGACTTCGGTTCCAGGCCCTTGGCGGCGCTGAGGACGATGGCCCTGCGGGGGAGATGTTCCCGGACCGCCCGGCATACTTTCCTCATGTACCGGGAGGGAACGGCCATGATCACGGCGTCGGCGCCGCGGAGGGCCTGCCGGAGATCGGAGGTCAGAACGACGGTTTCGGGGATAGCCATGCCCGGGAGGTAGCGGACGTTCTCCCGAGTCCGCTGCATCTGGTCGATATAGTCGGGGAAGGCGCCCCAGAGGACCACCTGCTCCCCCTTGCGGGCGAGAAGCAGGGCCAGCGCGGTCCCCCAACCGCCGTCTCCGACCACCGCCACCCGGCGATGGCCCCGCTGGTACCTGCGCAGCAGCCGGGAGAGGTTTCCGCGGGGCCGGCGGCCGAGCCGGTTTTCGGTGCCGGCCAGAAGCCGTTTGATGTTGCCGGCGTGCTTGGCCACGACCACCGCCGCCAGAACCGTCATGAACACCACCAGGGGAACGGGACGCCGGAAGAGATACATGAGCAGAGGCAGGGATACCGCGGCGACGATCGACCCCAGGGATATGTAGCGGGAGATCCAGACCACCGCCAGCCAGATGCAGAGACTGGCGCCGAACACTTCCCAATCCAGGGCGAGCAGGGCGCCGGCGCAGGTGGCGATCCCCTTTCCTCCCCTGAACCCCAGAAAAACCGAACAGACGTTCCCGGCCGCCACCGCCGAAAACGCCGCGATCTGGAACAACCCCGTCAACGCCGGATCGGCGCCCGCCCAGTGCGCGCACCACCACGCCGCCACCCTCACGGCGAAAAATCCCTTGCCGGCGTCGAGCACCAGGGTGAGGACCCCGGCCAGGCTGCCGGCGGTCCGGAGGACGTTGGCGAACCCGATGTTCCCGCTCCCCTCCCGGCGGATATCGATTCCCCGGAGGCGGTAGGCGAGGAGGTAACCGCTGGGGACCGCCCCCAGAAGATAGGAGACGACGATGCAAAGCAGCATGTACAAGACGGTCATTTCACCATTCCCGGAATCCGTTTCTTTCGATTTTACGATTCCGCGCCCATCCTTCAATCTAAATCGGCCCGGGGCCCCGCTCGGGGAGAGCCGCCGGGCGATCGGCCGGTTTTCGCTTTACGCCGAAGGGAACGGGCAGTAGTATGCGCCGTCCCCGTCGACAATCGCTGAACCGATCGGGCGGACGGGGCGTAGTAGGGGAAGGAAACCCACCGAGGAGACGAGGGGATGATGACGAGATACATGGCCATAGCTTCTTTGATAGCGGTCGGCCTGGCCGGAACCGGTTCCGCCGGCGAATTCCGGATCGGCGCCCACGCCGCTTACCTTAACCCCAAGGCCAGCGAGTTCGACGGCCAGATCGGTTTCGGCGGGTCGCTCAAATATAAGTTCAACGATTTCCTCGGAATCGAAATCGGAACCGATTACTTCCAGTGGTCGATCGACGAACTGGTGGACATGCCCTACTCTCTTCCCGATTCCACGGTCTATTACAACGAAAAAGACAAGGTCATGCCCCTCTACTTCCAGTGCCTGGTCTACTCCGGCCCCCTGGAAAAATATGCCCGGGCCTACCTCGGAGTCGGCGGAGGATACTACTACATCGACGCCGATATCGAGGGCAGCTACAACGTGGTCGATCCCGGCAGCGGGGCCGTCTATCCCGTCAGCGTTACCGGCGACGTCACCGGGCAATACTCCCTCCACGTTTCGGGAGGGGTCGATTTCATGCTCAGCCAGTACATCTACCTCAACGTCGAAGCCCGATACGTCTTCACCCGGATCGACCGGGAACAAACCCACTCCAACCCCGACCTGGGAACGATCACGGTCAAGGAAGACGATACCGACTTCTGGAACTGGCAGGTCCGGGCGGGGCTGGAATACCGGTTCTGAACCGGCCCCCCGCTCCGGCCGCCCCCGCGTCAGGCTTTTCCGGCGGAGCCCAGCACTTCCCGGTTTTTATGGGCGTAGAGCTCCTTGAGGGCTTCGCGCGCCGGGCCCAGGTACTTGCGGGGGTCGAATTCGGCGGGTTTGGTTCCCAGCACCCGGCGGACCGCGGCGGTCATGGCCAGGCGGCCGTCGGAATCGATGTTGATCTTACAGACCGCCGAGCGGGCGGCGCGGCGAAGCTGCTCTTCGGGGATGCCCACCGCGTCTTTGAGGGCTCCGCCGTAGCGGTTGATGGTCTCCACCTGATCCCGGGGGACCGAGGAGGAACCGTGAAGCACGATGGGGAACCCCGGGAGCTTCTTTTCGATCTCTTCCAGGATATCGAACCGCAACGGCGGGGGGACTAAAACCCCGTCCCGGCCGCGGGTGCACTGCTCGGGGGTGAACTTGTTGGCTCCGTGCGAGGTTCCGATCGAAATCGCCAGCGAGTCCACGCCGGTGCGGGTCACGAAATCGACGACTTCCTCGGGTTGAGTATAATGGGATTTCTCCGCGGCGACGTCGTCCTCGACCCCGGCCAAAACCCCCAGTTCCCCCTCGACCGTGACGTAGTCGGGACGGGAATGGGCATATTCCACCACCTTGCGGGTCAGGGCCACGTTCTCCTCGTAGGGCAGCGCGGAACCGTCGATCATCACCGAGCTGAACCCGTTGTCGATGCAGTCCTTGCAGAGTTCGAAGCTGTCCCCGTGGTCGAGGTGGAGTACGATGGGGATTTCGGCGCCCAGTTCCCGAGCGTACTCGACGGCTCCCCGGGCCATGTTCCGGAGCAAGGTGGCGTTGGCGTATTTCCGAGCGCCCGACGAGACCTGGAGTATGACCGGGGAGCGTGTTTCCACGCAGGCCTGGATGATCGCCTGCAGCTGCTCCATGTTGTTGAAGTTGTAGGCGGGGACCGCGTAGCCCCCCTCGATCGCCTTGGCGAAGATGTCTTTGCTGTTGACCAGTCCCAACCGGCGGTAGCTGACGTAATCACTCATATCGGTTCTCTCCTTGTCGCCCTGAGGTTGACAACCCTTTATGTTCGTCAACTCTATGTCACTCCTCCGGGCCTGTCAAGGGGGCCCCGGAAGACTGGTCGGCGCTCATGAAACGCTCCAGCCGGGCCGTTTCCTCGCGGTACGCCCGGGCCTCGGCCCCGGTCAGGGCCGCCGCCCGCGCCGTCGCCAGGTTGCGGGCGCCGGTCCAGAAAACGGCGGCGCAGACCAGGCTCAGAACCGCGGCGGCCGAGCGGGCGACGGGGCTTTTCAGCCCCCAGAGGATAAGACCGCCCAGATAGAATCCGGCCATGACCCCGGTCAGGACGACAAACGGCAGGATCCCCGGCCATTGCCGCCATCCCCACGCTTCGCCCAGCGAAGGGGCGAACAGCCCCTTCTCCATGAGCGCCGGCGCCAGATCGTACAGCGGCGCGGAAAATACCAGGGGAAAATAGGGGAAGGTGGCGGCGGCGGAAACCGAGTGGATGACGGAGATCAGCCCCAGCGGGGCCAGAACCAGGGCCCAGGCTCCCCGGCGCCGGCTCCGGGCCAACAACCGGACCACGGCCGTCAGCCAGAAGGGGATCAGCGGCACCAGGTGCCGGGGACCCGCCGACCAGCCCCCCTCCCAATCGGAGAAGGCGCTGGCGATGTAGAAGTACGACAGCGATATCCCGATGAAAAGCCATCCGTCCGCGCGCCGGCGGGGGTCGGCCGCCAGAACGATCAGGCCGGGGACGGCCGCGGCCAGGATCGGCGCGTAAAACAGCAACCCTCGGAACGGGCTCACGGTGAGGCCGAAAACGGTTTCGAGACGGGGGTACGTGACTCCGACAATGCCCCGGTTATGAGCCAGGAAAAAGGCCCGGTGCGTTTCGTGCAGGTAGGGGAGCGAGAAAACGCCGCCGAAGCAGGCGCGCTGGTAGAGCATGAGACCGGCCAGGGGGACCCCCAGCCCCAGGGCGAAAACGAGAGCGCGGCGGACGGACCGACCGCCCCGCAGCGAATAGAGCCAGAGCAGGAGCGCGGGTACCGCCGCCGGGTATTCGACGACCACGGCCAACCCGGCCAGAAAGCCGGCGCCCGCGGGAGCGCGTCCCCGTTCCAGGAGGGCCCAGGAAGAGAAAAGGAGCATGCCCGCCGGGTAGTGGCTGTACAGAAGCATGGAATACGCCAGGGCCGGGGTTCCCGCGGCGCTGACCGCCAGCAGGGCCAGGCGCAGGGGAGCGGGAGCCCCCATCCTTCTCCAGACCGAATTCAGGACCAGCAGGAACAAAGCCGCCGGCAGGGAAACCGTGCTCAGCCGCAGGAGGTAGAGGAGCAGGGGTTCGGCGGCGACGCGTCCGGCCGCCGTTTCCACCGCCCGGATTCCCAGGTAGGGAAGCGCCGCCAGGAAGGAGATTCCCGGGGCTTTATTCGAATAAAACCGACCCCGAAAGTACGAGATATCCTGGGTGAAATGCGCCTTGACTTCCCGATCGATGGAGAGGCTGCCCCGATCGACCAGGGCCCGGGTGAGGAAAACCCGGCTGTATTCGTTGGTGTTCCAGAACCCCGGCCAGTTATATACGGGCCAGGCGAAACAGAGAAAGGCCAAAACCGCCACCGCCACGGCCGGGCGGCTGTTCCCCGCCCCCGCCGCCGGGACCCCCTGCTCAAGCGGCGTCGTCGCCATCCTGCTGAGCCCGGGTGAACTCCTGGAGGATCTCCCGCTTTTTTTCTTCCAGGAGACGGTCGATGGTGGCCTGGATCCCCTCCACCGACTCCAGTTTGGCCACCCGTTCCTGGAGCTGTTCGTTGGAGCGGACCATGATCTTGATCGCCTCCGCCACCGGGTCCGGAAGTTGGGCGTGGCGGAGTTGGGCGATATAATCCTCGTCGAACCCCATGACGATCCTGCCGGGGACCCCGACCACGGTCGCTCCGGGGGGCACGTCCCGGATAACCACGGATCCGGCTCCCACCCGGGCGCCGTCGCCGACGGTAATCGGACCGAGGATGATGGCCCCCGCGCCGATCTCCACGTTCCGGCCCAACGTCGGATGCCGTTTCTGTTTATGCAGACACGTCCCTCCCAGTACCGCCCCTTGATAGAGCAGGCTTCCCTCTCCGACCCGGGCGGTTTCGCCGATAACCACGCCCGCGCCGTGGTCGATGAAGACTTCGGCCCCGATATCGGCCCCGGGGTGAATATCGACGTTGGTCAGGAACCGGCTGAGGTTGGCGACGATCCGGGCCGCCAGGCGCATTCCGCGCCGCCAGAGCCAATGCGCGACCCGATGCAGCCAGATGGCGTGCAGGCCGGGGTAGCAGAGCATGACTTCGAGATAACTGCGCGCCGCCGGGTCGCGCTTGAAGACCGATTTCAAATCCCGCTTAAGCGAAGCTATCATTCCTCACCAGCCTTTGTTGCCCGATCCTCCAACCCGTATTCGCGCAGTTTTCGGTAGAGGGTGCGGCGGCTGATCCCCAGCATCCGGGCCGCCGCCGCCTTGTTGTAGCGGCAATGTTTCAGGGCTTTCCCGATCGAATCCTTTTCCCTTATCTTCAAATTCAGCGCCGGGGGCGGGACGGCTCCTTCGCCTCCTGCCCCCGCTTCCCGGATCGGGGGGGGGAGGTCCTCCACCCCGATATGCCTCCCCCGGGCGAGGACGACCATGCTCTCCAGGCAATTGCGCAGTTCCCTGACGTTCCCGGGCCAGGAGTATGCCTGCAGGCGGTGCATGGCTTCGGGAGAAATCTCGATCCCCGTAAGACCGTTTTCGGCCGCGAACTCGGCCGCGAAGGTCCGGGCCAGCAGGGGAATGTCGTCCTGGCGGCGGCGCAGTGGCGGCAGATCGATTCTGACCACGTTGAGGCGGTAGTAGAGGTCGTCGCGGAAGCGTCCCTCCCGGCGCAGACGGTCGAGATCGGCGTTGGAGGCGGCCAGGAGCCGGATGTCGACCCGGATGGGGACGGAACCGCCCACCCGCTCGAATTCCCTGGTCTCCAGGAACCGCAGGAGCTTTACCTGGATCTCCGGGGGGATCTCCCCGACTTCGTCGAGAAAGACGGTCCCTCCGTCGGCGACTTCGAACCGACCTTTGCGCATGGCGATCGCCCCGGTGAACGCGCCTTTTTCATGGCCGAAGAGTTCGCTCTCCAGCAAAGAAGGCGAGAGGGCGGCGCAATGCACGGGTACGAAGGGCCCGGCGCGACGGGGGCTCTGCTGGTGAATGGTCCGCGCCACGACTTCCTTCCCGGTCCCGGATTCTCCGGAGATAAGCACGGTGCTCCTGGTCCCCGCGATCTGGCGGATGACGGCGATGACGCGCTCCATGGCCGCGCTTTTTCCGATCAGGGATTCGAACCCGAACCGTTTTTCCAGCTGTTCCCGCAGATACTTGTTTTCGGCTTCCAGGTTCTGGCTCTTCAACGCCCGGGCCACCAGCAGTTCCAGCTGCTCGATGTTGACGGGTTTGGTCAGGTAATCGAACGCCCCTTCTTTCATGGCTTCGACCGCCGAATCGACGCTCCCGTAGGCGGTCATGATGATGAAGAGGGTGCCGGGGCTGATCCGCTCCCCCCGCTTGAGGAGGTCGAGACCGGTCATGCCGGGCATGCGCAGATCGCTGATCACCAGGTTGATCTGTTCCGCGGCCAGGATCTCCTCCGCCTGGAAACCGTTTTCGGCGGTAAGTACCCGGTAGCCGGGGAGGTTCAGCGCATCCTCCAGGCCGGTGCGCGAATTTTTTTCGTCGTCGACGATCAGTATGGTCGCTTTCTTCATGGGCTTGACTTCGGAGAATCCTCCTCCTCGCGCGGTTTGGGAAGGGCTTTCAAGGTATCGGGCCGGAGCGGAAGCCTGACTTTGACCGCCGTCCCCACTCCTTCTTCGCTGCTCACTTCGACCGTTCCGCCGTGCTGGCGCACGATCCGGTAGACCACCAGGAACCCGAGTCCGGCCCCTCCTTCCCTGGTGGTGAAGAACGGCTCCGCGATCCGGCCCAGGTCCCGGGAGGAGATGCCCCCCCCATCGTCGGCCACCGTGAGCTGAAAATACCCCCCGTCCTGAGCCCATGAAATTTCTATGGACCCGGACCGGGCGATGGCCTGGGCGGCGTTCCGGACCAGGTTGATCAGGGCCTGTTTGAGTTGATCGCGGTCGAAGCGGCACCGGAAGGGACGGGACGGCGGCTTGAGGATGAGATCCACCCGGCGTTCTTTCAGTTCCGGTTCCAGCAACGTCTCGACTTCCCCGATCACCTCGCTCGGGTCGTGTTCCCGAAGCGAGACGGGGGCCGGGCGCAGCGCCTGGAGAAACTGGCGGACGATGCCGTTGAGGCGCTCGATCTCCTCCCGGATCACTTCGGCGCTTTTGCGCAGGGGAAGCCCGTATCGAGCGGGCAGTTCCCGGAGCCGTCGTTCCAGAAGCTGGGCGTGCAGCGAAAGGGAACCGAGGGGGTTGCCCAGTTCGTGGGCGACGGCGGCGGTGAGGAAGGAGAGGTAATCCACGGTCGCCGCCTTGCTGGCTTCGGATTCGGCCCGGCGCAGGCGCGTGACGTCGCTCAGGACCAGAACGATTCCGCCGAAGCTCCCGTTTCCGTCGAAGAGGCCGCTGCGGCTGAGCCGGACCCAGCGCGGGGATGTCCCGGCGATGAAGATATCCCGGGTCAGGGCCTGCCCGGGCAGTCGCAGGCCCTGCCGGACGATGTCGCGGACGGCGCCCAGGGGCACGGCTTCTTCGTATCCGAGACCCAGGGGCTCCTCCGGGAGGTTGAGCATCCCCTCCGCGGCCCGGTTGACGAGGACGATCCGGCCTCCGGCGTTGAAGGCCACCACTCCTTCCTGCATGCCGTTGAGGATACCCTCGAGAAAACCTTTGCGGGCCTTGAAAGCCAGCAGGTACTCCTCCAACTCCTGAGGGCCGATCCGGTCCAAGCGCTCGATGAAGCGATCGATGAATTCCTTTTTCATCGCGGCGCCGCCCCCGGAGTTTCCAGAAGCCGCGCGGCGGCCGCGGCCGGATCCATACCCTCGATCCTGACCAGCTTGTCCCGGGAATGGCGGCCGGCGGAGATCGAGACCGCGGAACGGGGAATTCCCAACGCGCGGGAGAGGAAGCGGACCAGGGCCCGATTGGCTTTTTCCTCGACCGCCCGGGCGGTCACCTCGATCCGGATGGCGTCGCCGTGCGGGCCCGCCACCCGGTCCCGGGCCGCCCCCGGACGGAGACGCACCTTGATTCCTTTTCCCGCGGTCACGGCAGGACCTCGTACAGCCGGAACAGAACGAGTTCGGCCAGCCGGCGCGCGACCAGGACGGCGACGATGGCCGCGGCCGGGGTCAGATCCCAACGGTCGATGCGGAGGTTGAGCGCTCGGAACGGCCGCAGGATCGGATCGGTCAGGGTCTCCACCATATATCCCATTCCGCCCCGCGGACCCGCGGGGGGGAGGAAGGAAAGAACGGCGCGCGCGATCAGCAGGAGGACGACAATGCCGGAAAAACCGAGCAGGGCCCCCGCCGCGCTCAACCAGCCCCGGATCAGCGGCTCGGACGGCGGGAGCAGAAGCCCCGCGGCCACGTAGGAAACCCGCACCAACGCCAGGAGCGCCCCGAAAGCCGCCACCCAGGCCAGAAGGGCCGGGCCCGGGCGGGGCAGAGCCCGGCGGACCGGGCCGAGCACCTGCGCCGACAGGCGCGTCATCTGGTTGGCAGTCCCCGGGGAAAGGCACTCCAGGAAGAGGAAAAAAGCCGCGACCTGGTACCAGAAAACCGCCAGGGCGGCCAGGGCCCGGGCCGGGCCCCAGAAGAAAGAACCGGCCGTGAAGATCCAGTGATCGGGAAAAAGCGCCAGGCGCCGGGCCGCGGGAGGGTAGATCGCTCCCAGAAGGAGCACCGACAGGGCCAGCGCCGCCGCCGCCGCCGTACGCGGTCCCGCCCCTCCCAGAATCCGGCTCAGGAACCGCAGCGGAGAGTCGGTCGCCCGTTCGATCCCTCGGTAGACGGGGTTGAACGCCAGCTGGCCGGTTCCCGAAACCAGGGCCCTCACCAGAAGACAGACCGTGTAGAGCTTGACGGCCAGTTCGATCAGCTCCATCGGTCTTACTCCTTCTCCCCCAATTCCCGGCTGCGGTCCCGGGCGGCCCGGACCGCTTCGGCGATGACGGCTTCGAACCCCCGGCGGTTCAAAACGGCCAGGGCGGCTTCGGTCGTGCCCCCCGGAGACGTCACCATTTCCCGGAGCCGCGCCGCCCCGGCGGCGCTCTTCTCCAGAAGCCGGGCCGCGCCGGCGACGGTTCCGACCGCCAGTTCCCGGGCGGTTTCTTCGGGCAGCCCGATCCGTTCGGCGGCCGCCGTCAAGGCTTCCGTGAAGGCGAAGAGATAGGCGGGCCCGCTGCCGGAGACCGCCGTCACCGCGTCCATGTAACCCTCCTCGAGTTCCACCACCCTTCCCGACGGGGAGAGGATCTCCCGGGCCAGGGCCATGTCTTCGGCGCCGGCGTAGCGGCCCGGGCAGGCCGCCGACACCCCCGCCCCCACCAGCGCCGGCGTGTTCGGCATCACCCTGACCACCGCCGGGGCGCCGCCCGCCATGCGCTCCAGGGATGAAGTGGAGACCCCGGCCATGATCGATACGATCAGTCGGCCGTTCCAATCCGACGAGGGGATGGCGCCGAAGACCTCGGCGGCGGCCTGAGGTTTGACCGCGATGACCACGACCTCGGCCTGGCCGACCGCCTCCCGGTTGTCGCCCGTGACCCCAACTCCCAAGTCCCGCTTCAGAACTTCCCGGCGGCCGGCGACCGGTTCCGCCACCACGATCCGCTCCGGGGGGAAAACCTTCGCGGCCAGCAGCCCCTCGATCAGGGCCCGGGCCATATTCCCGCCTCCGACGAACGCTATCGTTCTCTCCATGTATCTCCCCTGTGTGTTAAATTGACACTGTCAGCGTGTAAATCCTATCCAACCGGGCCCGGGGAGACAATCCTAAAGCGGGCCCGGCTCTCCGGTTTTCCGGGCATAAGCCGAAATTTTTTGCCGATAAAACTTGTAATTACGCGGCGAATACGTTTTGAATATGAAGACTCTTTCACCGACTCGCGGGATTATCGTTTTCGGCATGAGGATATGACGTTCGATCGAAAATCGGGCCGGCCCGGACGCGGGCGCCGGGCGGGGGAGCCGGACCCTTTGCCCGCCGGCGGCGATAAGGACGATTATTACCGCACCCTCTTCGAAATCAGCCCCGCCTCCATCATTCTGGAGGACGAGGGGGGGCTCATTCTCGACGTCAACCCCGCCTTTACTTCGATCCTGGGATACGACCGTTCCGAGGTGGTCGGACGCCACGTCTCCATGTTCTCTTCCAGCGATTCCCGTAAGGACATCGACGACCATATCCGGAAGATTCTCCGAGGAAAAACGTTTCGGCATATGGTTAAAAACCGCCGTAAAAACGGAGAAGAATGTTTCCTCGACCTCAACGAAACCGCCCTCCTGCTGAGGGGGGGGAGACGGGAAATCCTGTGCGTCGCCACCGACATCACCGAATCGGTCCGTTCCACGCAGGCCCTGCGGGACTCGGAAAGCCGCCTCGGCGGCATCCTTTCCTCCATGATCGACATGGTCTTCGCTTTCGATCGGGACCAGCGTTTCGTCTTCTACCACCTTCCCGAAGGCGTCAAGCTCTACCGTGACCCGACGGTGTTCATGGGGAAAACCCATGGAGAGGTCATGCCCCCGGAAACCGACCTTCTTTTCCAATCCGCCTTTGCCGCGACCCGGCGGGGGGAATCCGTCACCTACGAATACAGCCTGGGCAACCCTCAGGCGCCGGAATGGTATTCCTGCAAGCTTTCCCCGCTCCTCCTCGACGGCGCTTTTCAAGGAGCGGTGGGCGTGGTCGCGAACATCACCGATCGCCGGCGGGCCGAGGAAGCGCTGCGGCGCCATTCCCTGGTCTACCGTTCGGTGGATGAAGCGGTTCTGGTCTTCGACCGGGACGGGTGCTTCATCGACGTCAACCCCGCCGCCGAGCGCATCACCGGCTGGAGCAGGTCCGAACTGCTCGGGCGGCCGGCCGCTATGATCAACCCGAAGAACCGCGCCCGCCGGATCCGCGAGGAGATCATGGACGGCCTGGATCGAAACGGCGTCTGGAGCGGAGAGATCCCCTTGGTCACCAAGGAGGGAAGACGCCGCACCCTCTCCGCGGTCATTTCCTGCCTCCGCGATACCGACGGGAAACGGATAGGAACGATCGGCATCAACCGGGACGTCACCGACCAGAAACGGATCGAGGAGGAGCTGGCGCGGACCCAGAAACTCGAATCCCTGGGCGTGTTCGCGGGGGGGATCGCCCACGATTTCAACAATCTCCTGATGAGGATCATGGCCAACGCTTCCCTGGCGGCGGGTGCGGAGAAAGAGGAAGCGGCGGGGCTGCTCCGGGAGATCGAGGACGCCTGCCGGGAAGCCACGGGCTTGACCCGCCGGCTGCTCACGTTCTCCCGGGGAGGGGCCCCCGCCAAAATTCCGCTCGCGGTCGGCGACATGCTGCGGGAATGCGTCGATTTCGCCCTGCGGGGTTCGCGGACTGACTGCGCGTTCGCCATCCCCGAAGATCTCTGGCCGATCGAAGCCGATCCCGGCCAGATCGCTCAGGTGATCGGACATCTGACGGCCAACGCCCTCCAGGCCATGCCGGAGGGCGGCGAACTCCTGGTCGGGGCCGAGAACGTTTTTCTCTCCGAAAACGGCCCTGCCCTCCTCTTGCCGGGGAAATATGTCAAGATCACGGTCCGCGATTCGGGAACCGGCATATCCGAGGAAACGCGTTCGAGAATCTTCGATCCTTTTTTCAGTACCAGGGACGGGGGGACCGGGCTGGGCCTGACTATCTGCCATTCCATCGTCAAGAACCACGGCGGCTCGATCGCGGTCGATTCCGAAACGGGACGAGGGGCCACCTTTACCGTCCATCTTCCCGCCGTCGAGTATCCCGGAGATCCCGGGGAGGATTCCGAGCCCGGCGGGGAGCGGGGACGCGGCCGGATTTTAGTCATGGACGACGATCCGGCCGTGCTCAAGATCACCCGGCGCATGCTCGAGCGGCTCGGTTATGGGGTGGAAACCGCATGCGCCGGCGAAGAGGCCGTAGACGCCTATCTCCGGGGGCTCTCCGCCGATCAGCCCTTCACCGCGGCCATAGTGGACCTGACGGTGCCGGGGGGAATGGGGGGCAAAGAAGCGGCGCGGCTGATCGCGCGGCACGATCCGGCGGCGCGGATCGTCGTCGCCAGCGGCTACTCCGACGATCCGATCCTGGCCGACTTCAGGAGCTACGGATTCGCGGGCATGATCGTCAAGCCCTATACCATCGCCGCCCTCGGCCGGGAACTCGCCCGCGTGCTGGCTTCGCGCTGAAACCGGCGGAGGGCGGGTCAGCAGGCGCCGCAGGCGCGGCAGGTCCCGAACGCGCAGGGGGGCGTGCTCTCCCCCTTTCCCGCCTTCTCCCATTCGTCCCGGAGCCAGCGGGAAGAGAGCCGCCCCGCCGGATAGGCGCGGGCGGCGGGGTCGTGAACCCCCGAGATCCGGGCGGCTTCGGGCAACCGGCCCCGGCGCAGGAGGTCGAGCGTCTCCGGGCCGCCGAAACCCAGAGCGCACTGCGCGATCGACTGCCTGACGCTGAAACCCCTGACTTCGACCCCCTTGATCCTCCTGAAGCCGGCGGCGAGGTGGGCCGTCTTCCTCTTCAGGGCCGCCGGGGTCTCCATGGCCGCGTACTGGAACGGAGTGCCCGGCCGGGGGACGAACGGCGCCGTCGTCGCCCGCAGGGGAATGATCTCGCGTAGGCGGCGGGCGAGTGCCAGGGCCTCGTCCAGGTCCTCAGCGGTTTCGCCCGGCAACCCGACCATGAAGTAAATCTTCAGGTACTGCATCCCTGCCCGGGAGGCGGAGCGGGCGGCTTCGAGGAAGATCTCGTCCGGAATGGGCTTGTTGATCGCGCGCCGCAGGCGCGGGCTCCCGGCCTCGGGGGCCAGCGCGATCTCCTTCTGGCCGCTTTCCGCCAGGATTTCCAGCAGGTCCGGCGCGGCCGTTTCCGCCCTCAGGGAGGAAACGGACAGGGAAAATCCCTCGTCCCTCAGCGCCCGGGCGATCGGGCCGATCCGGGGGTGGTCGGAAACCGAGGGGGAAACCAGGCCCAGAGCCCGGGTAGCTTCCCCGTAGCGCCGGGCCTCGGCCAGGACGCTTTCCGGGGAACGGTACCGGGCGGGCCGGTAGATATACCCCGCCGAACAGAACCGGCAGCCGCGGGCGCAGCCGCGACCGACTTCGATCAGCCCGCGGCCGGGAAAAACCGAACCTCCGGCGACGATGCGATAATCGGCCCCGGCCTCCCAGGGGTCGGCCGGGGGCGTCCACGAGCCCGGGCCCGACGACGGGGAGACGACTCCCGGCAACTCCGACAGGGCAGCCAGTTTTTCCCGGCGGGAACGGCCCCGCAGTTCCTCCAGGCGTTTCAGCAGCCGTTCCAGAACGCCTTCCCCTTCGCCGGAAACCGCCAGATCGACGATGCCGGCGAGGGCCCGGGGATTGATGGTGACCGCCGCCCCCCCCGCCACCACCGGGGGGTGACGATCGTCGCGGTCGGCGGCGGCGGGGGGAATCCGGCCCTCCGCCAATATCCGGGGAACGGCCAGGTAATCGAGTTCGTAGGAGAGAGAGAACGCGATCAGGTCGAAGCTGGAAAATGTCCGTTTCCGCTCCCAGGAGCGTTGCATCCCCGCGAAGGCTCTTTCGGCATGCCAGCCCTCCACTGCCTCCGCCAGCCTCATGATCTTCAGAAAACCGAGGTTGGCCATCGCCAGAGCCCCGGAATTGGGATAAACCGTCAGAACCGAGTGGGGGGAATCGAGGCGGCGGCGGCCGACCAGCCGCTCCCCGTCGAAACGATATGATCCGGCGCCGGAGCCCATCAGGCCCGTCAAACCGAGGACGCGGAGAAGGGAAAGTGGGAAGCGAGGCGGGCGCGCCCTTCGTCCGGGGGGTCGAGGAAGAACAACACCACCTCGTAAGGATCCTGGGCCCGGGCGCGCTCGCATTTGACCACCATCGCGGTGCAGGCGACTTCGGAGCCGTCCGGCAGGTTGCAGGTGAGGCTCAATTCATGGAAAAGGGGGATATAGCAGCTGCACGTGCCGGAGAACCCCTGAGGTTCAAAAGCCGGATCTTCGATCCGGACGCGCTGGGAAACGGGGGGGTGGCTGGCCAGGTCCGCCACGTACTCGTCCAGTTCCACCCTCTCCCCGGGGGGAATATCCACGAAGGCTATCGCCAGCCTCCGGGCGCCGGTCTCGGTCGTATCGGCGCGCAGCACGCGGCCCCGGCAACTCACCCCGCGGCGACGGGGGTTGCCGCCGCGCGGGGGGAGCACGATATCGAGATCGACCAGGGTGGCGACGTCCGGACCGCGGGCAAGAACGCAGGAAATCCCCCCCGTCCCCAGGTCGCACCCCGTTCCCTCTTCCCTGACGTCTCCCCAGCCCACCCGGACGGGGAAATCTCCGGGCACACGGGGGCACGAGCGCCTATCGTCGGTTGTAATGGCCGCCACGTCCACAATCACCTCGGGAATCCGTTCCTTTTTCATTTTAACACTCCCGCCGACCTCCGTCAAGTTGAGCCCCGGCCTCGCCGGAAAGCGGTCCCACCGTATCCGGCAGCACCCGGAAAACGCGTTTCCCCCCCGCTCCCTCGACGGCCAGCTCCGTGGTCAGGCGGGAGAGGAGAAGACGGTACGGTAGGAGCACCTTGGCCCCGGCCAGTTCCACCCCCACCGCCGTGCGGGAGAGGATGGGCGCGGCCCGGCGGATCGCTCCGACCAGGTCGAAGAGCAGATTCAGATCCTCGATCTCCCCCCGCCCCAGTTCCAGAGTCGCTCCGCACTCCGGGCAGACCGGCTTTTCCGGGCCCGGGAGCGCCCCCAGTTCGAAGGAAAAAATTCCTTCGCAGCCGTTTTGGCAGCAGTCGATCTCTATCACGGCTTCGGCGCTCCTTCTTCCGCAACCCCGGCCGGGGCCAGCTCCACCATGCATTCCCAGTACTGCCCTTCCCCCACCGTCAATTCCAGGGCCACTTCCTGTTCCCGGTAACCCGCTTTTCTCACCGTGACCGGGGGGAAAACGACGGTGCCGGCGTCCTTTTCGGCGTCGGTGGCGGTGATGGTCATGATGTAGGGGGTGGTCCCCAGGTAATACCCCCCCCGCCAGACTTCGGCGGAGGAAGGCTCGGAGACGATATGGACCGAGTAATCTTCGTGGAAGGTCTCGCACCCCCACGCGGCGGCGGCCGCCGCCGCCAGCAATGGCAGCAGTCGTTTCATGGCCTGGCCGCTATTGTATCCAGATCGGGGTAAGCCTCAAGAAGTAATGGAGGTATTTTCAACCGGCGCTCGTCCAGGGCCGATCTGATCTGGAGTGCGTTGCAGACCGCCTGGGCCCGGAAGTGGTTGTTGGCGACGACGTAAACTTCCGGGGTCCGGCCGGCCAGCGACCGGATCCGGTCTTCCCATTCCTCCAGTTCCGCTCCCCGGTAGAGATAATCGTAGCGCCGGTCGCGGCCGGCGCCGGGCCGGAACCACTCCCGGACGTTGCGCCCGTGCAGCCGGACGTATCCCACCGGGGACGTCGCCAGGGCGCTCGGCCCCAGGGAGAACGAGACCCTCGGCTGATCGATGTTGCAGAAACCGATCCCGAGGGCCGCCAGGAGCTCCGCGGTTTCGGGGGAGTCCCAGGAACCGTGCCTGAATTCTGCCACCAGCGGGCTGTCGGGGAACCGGTCCCGCAGCGCCGCCAGAAAAGAACAGGAGCCGGCGGTGCGATGAAAGGAGTAGGGGAACTGCGCCAGGATCGCCCCCACCCTTCCCCCGGCCTCCAGGGGGGCGATCCCCTCGTCCCAGGCGTCGGTTTCGAGAGTGCCCGAGAGTTTCAGATCGTGGGTGAACCCCCGGTAGAGCTTGAGCGTGAAGCGGAACTTGGGAAACGGGGAAATCTTCTTCGCCCAGGATTCGGAACTGCGCGGCGTCGGCGGTCGGTAAAAAGTCGAATTGATTTCGACCAGGTCGAGGTAGCGGGCCAGGTAGACCAGGGGGTCGAATCCCCGGGGCGGGCGCGGCGGGTAGAGCACGCCTTTCCAATCGGGGTAGGACCACCCGGCGGTGCCGACCAGGATCTTCCCTGCTTCAGGCACGGCGGGGGCCCGACAGAACCAGGCGCGCGCCCGGCGCCGTTCCCAGCCGGTCACGGGCGCTCCCTCCCCGAACCGCCAGTTCCAGGAACCCGGCGCTCCCCGCCACCGCCATCAACTCCCCCTCTTCGCCGAAACCGTAACTTTCCCGGACCGGCACCGGAATGCCTTCGACCGCCGGGGACGGACCCAGTTCCCCCAGGCGCTCCGCCGGAAACGAAGTGACCACGTTCCCGAAACGGTCGATATGCAGCACCTCCACCGTCCACTCCGAACCCGAACGGGAGGGGACGGGAAAGTCCAGGCGTTCCGCCGGAGCCGACGGGGGGCCGCAGGTCTCGAAGGCGCCCGCCCCGATCAGGGCGGCCGCCGCCGGAGCGAAAATGTCCCGGCCGTGAAAGGTGGGCGCGGCCGACGGCGGCGCGAAGCCGGGATCGAGCCGGCGGACCTCCGGGTTCGAAATCCCCTCCAGGGCCCAGGAGAGCACCCCGTTGTCGGGCCCCAGGAAGAGGTGGCCGGCGCCGCGGGCGGCGATAATCGGCCGGGACGTACCCACCCCGGGATCGACCACGACCAGGTGGAGCGTCCCCGGCGGGAACCACCGCCAGGCGTTCATGAGGACGAACGCCCCTTCCCGGACGTTGCCGGGGGCGATTTCGTGGGTGATGTCCACCAGCTTCGCCCGGGGCTCCCGCGAGAGGATCACCCCCTTCATGCTGCCCACGAACCAGTCGCGGGCGCCGAAATCGGTCAGCAGGGTGATGATCCTGTCCGCGGCCACGCCGAAGCCCTCTTCCGCCGCGCTCACCGCCGCAGCGCGATCGCCGACACTTCCACCAGCGCCCCCTTGGGCAGCCGGGACACCTCGACGCAGGCCCGGGCCGGGAACGGCGCCGGGAAAAAGCGGGCGTAGACCCGGTTGAACTGGGCGAAATCGTCCATGTTTTTCAGGAAACAGGTGGTTTTGACCACGTCTTCCAAGCCCGCGCCGGCGGCGGCCAGCACCGCTTTCAGATTCTCCAGGACCCGGACCGTTTCTTCCTCGATCCCCTCCCCGACCGGCTCCCCTTCGGGGCTCAGGGGGATTTGCCCGGAAACGAAGATCAGGTCCCCGGCCTTGACCGCCTGGGAATAAGGGCCGCCTGCCGCCGGGGCCGCGGATGTGGCTACGCTTTCTTTCATGGGGCCTCCTTGGACTTGAAGAAACATGCCCGGCGCGCAATCGCCGTTTCCACGCCGCTCTCGGCCGCGGCCAGGGCGCGCCTGATGGGTTTTGATTACTCCGATTCGGGAAAAGGAGCAAGGGGAGAATTAAATAGGGCTCGGGCCCCTGGAGATTTTTGCACCTGATTACTCTGATTAACTCTGAAAGGAAAAGAATTCAGAATTCAGTAGCCCCCTACCTTGCCCCCTCAATGAGTCCACAGATTCCACAGATAGGGAAAGGTTTTTAGGGGGAAGCAGAGGGCACGGGATAGTTGAGGGCATTGCTGTACTCTATGCCCTATGCGCCATGCTCTATGCTTTCTCGACCATGAAGTTCATGAAGGGAAGAGGATTAGCCACAAAAGGCACAAACGGGGAAAGAGTTGGCCACAAGAGGCGCAAGAGGCACAAGGGGATTTTAAACGGTTTGATGACGAGCTGAAGATGTCGCCCGGCAGACAATGGAAACCATGATTCTTTCCCTCTCAATCAGAGTTAATCAGAGAAATCAGGTGCAAAAATTCCCTCTTCGATATCTGTGGAACCTGCCGGCCGGCAGGCAGGTTTAACAGATCTAGAAGTTGGCGAAATCACCCAGAACCGACTGGAGCCGGTCGCCGCGCCCGGCCATAAACAGAATCCCTTATTAACGCTAAAATCGATATAACTACGGTATTTCGGTTGTTATGGTAACCAAACGGATATTTTGCAACAAGATTGATCGCCTTTAGGAAGACAAAACAGCGGAATATTGACGTTTTTCCCTCTCGCCGGTAAAATTTTGCCACTAGGTACCGGCAATTGGAGATTGTGTAGAATCATAAGTTCTGTCTGAAAGAAGATGAGAAAGAATAGATTACTGATCTCGAATTGCCATGCGAACTGCCCCAAGTGCAGTCTGCCGACCGAATTCCAGATGTTCGAGAGTGGTCTGGGTGGTGATTTCGAAACCTATGTTGGTGCGAAGTCGGGCAGTATCTACCGTCTCGATCTAGCAAAGGTACATTACGAGAAGAAGTCTCGAGCCGACCTCTTGGCAGAAGCCAGAGAGTCGGAAGGAAGTCTCACCTGTGTTCCGAAGGAACTCAGGTGCAAGATTTGTGGAACTGAATTCAGTGCGGAGACGATACCGATTGACGGAGAGGAAATCGTCGAAGCCTACGAAATCTGAAGACAGAACAAAGCACTGGAGGTTATTGCTTGCTACGCGCGCAAAACCTCAGTGCAGACGTTAGCCGTGAAGAGGGAAATACGAGCATGAAAACAAGCCAAGTGTTTGGAATATCACCTGAACTACGTGAATACTCGTATGTGGATCGTGGGAACCTTGACGCTGCGCTTGCCACTTACCTGGATCGCACAACGCACATAGCAATTCGCGGTCCTTCCAAGTCAGGCAAATCCTGGTTGAGGCAGAAGGTCTTGCACAAGCCGCTTACTGTGCAGTGCCGTCTTCGGAAACCATTCACAGATATTTATGTTGATGCCCTGTCGCAACTCGAAGTTAGGCTCGAAGTAAAGGAATCTCGTCAAGGAGTATTCAAAGCCAGCCTATCGGCAACCGGCGAAGGGGGTGCAGCCCTGTTGGCCAAGGTCGGCATCACAGCATCCATGGGACGCGATACCGAGAAGACAACTGAGACAATGTCTGTTGGCCACGACATCAACGATCTTCGCTTTGTCGCTGAAATCATCAAGAATTCTGGCCGTCGTCTCGCAATTGAGGATTTCCATTATATGTCCACCGAGGACAGGAGACATTTTGCTTTTGACCTCAAGACGCTGTGGGATTATGGGGTCTACGCGATCATTATCGGAGTGTGGTCAGAAACAAACCTGCTTCTGCATCTGAATCCAGATCTCACTGGCCGCGTCCATGAAATCCCAATTGAGTGGATAGAGAAGGATCTTGAAGCGATTCTGCACAAGGGGGGTGATGCACTCCATATTGACTTCGGCCCAGACGTCACGACAAGACTTGTTTCCCTCGCCTACTCAAATGCCGGGCTACTCCAGCAACTCACGCTGCTAACGTTGGACGAAGCTGGCATCACCGAGAAAAAACTTCTGAAACAACATGTGAGTAATGTGGAGCACGTTAATGGTGCAGGCATGGCCTATGCCGAACAGTTAAACCCTGTCTATCAGCAGTTTGCCAAGAGAGTGGCAGCCGGCATACGAACTCGTCAGAACGCCACCGGTATCTATGCTCACACGATGGCGGTGCTTATGGAAACGAGCGACGACGATCTCATAAAAGGGATCCACGCCCGAGCGATTTTTGAGAAAGCGGTCAAGCGGCAGGAGCGGATTCAGTACAGCAATTTGAAAGCTATTCTCGAGAAACTTCAGGAGTTGCAGGTTGATGAGGATGGTCGCGGACTTATTCTTGGGTATAGCCCGGCAACAGAAGAAGTGACCGTTGTTGATCGACAGCTTCTTCTCTATCGAGGCTATGCAACAGTCAAGTGGCCTTGGGAGGACCTAGTCCGCGAAGCGGATGCAGCAGGCGGACAGCTGGAGGTCGGCTAACGGGCGCCTGAGCTTCAGTTCCAGCGGCCCGCGCTGGCGCGCGGGCTAACTAGCGCTGGAACCGATGCCCCCTCCGGGGGCACCGCTCAGCCGCAGCCCCGTTCGGCTGACAGACAATACGGAGGATACACAAGATGAAGGGCGGAGGTATCGGAGCGATCATTCTTATCATCATCGTTGTGCTTGTCTTGCTCAGGCTCTGTTCCTGCTAAGGCGCAAGGGGAGATGTGCAACATGAAGAAACTCAGGATTCCTCACTTGCGGCTTGTTGCGACCGGGGCAGTCATCGTGGTGCTTGCTGCCGTGCTTGTCCCCCTGGTTCCGAAGATCGTTCAGCTTGTCCAGGTCGTAACGTCGGTAAAGCATACTGAGCGCAACGCGCTGGAAGTCCTCAAGAGCGAGGAACTAAGCTTTCTTGTGACCGATCGGATCACGTCTCAAATCGTGGTCGAGTCGAACGACAGCAACCCCATCCTCGGAAAGAAGGAGGGGTATCTGATCGCCAAGGCAAAGCTGTACTACGGAATCGACCTTGCCAAGCTGACCGACGCGGATCTGGCAAGAACTAACAATCAACTCGTGGTTCATCTTCCCGAACCGGAGGAACTGGACTTCTCTGTGGACCTTGAGTCGATGCGATTCATATCGAAACGATCTGGCTTGATGGTGATCGCCGACTGGATTACGAACGCAGATCAAGAGGAGGCATTGCGCACGCAATTCAGGGATGCTGCGCTTGACTACATGAAGGGCGAAGACCTCATCCCGTCAAAGGAAATGATCATCTTTCGCCTTACCAAGCTCGGCGAGATGTTCTCAGAGTATATCGGGGTGAAGGTCGTCTTTCAATAGCAGAGAGAGAAGACGGAGCCGAACATCACACTGAACGCTATCGTCGCTTCGCGCCGAAGCGTTAGTGTGGGCGTTAGCCCGACGCACCAGCGCGTCGGGCTAACGGGCGCCTGCGCTTCAGTTCCAGCGGCCCGCGCTGGCGCGCGGGCTAACTAGCGCTGGAACCGAT
>DAOSXE010000011.1:88454-93574 GCA_035380285.1 bacterium
GCCCCCTCCGGGGGCACCGCTCAGCCGCCCGTTGGCAATGGAAAGGAGACCAATCATGCCCGATGCGCGAAGAACAACAGGCGGGTTCAAGTATTGCCCTCACTGCAACGAAGTGAGAGAGACCCGAGTCTGTGAGGAGCTTAACAAGAACGTTCGTATCGGCGATTTGCAGGCAAAGCGGAGGCGGGTCATATGCGGACTCGACCGCAAGGGGCAAGGCGGTTACGGCCGCAAATGGTGGACTGTTGAGGTCGTCGAATCGGAACTCAAGCAAGCATTGTGTCTATCTGATTGAAAGGAGCGTGACGACGAATGGCAACGAAACTCATCTACAAGAACGCTGAAGCGCTTGAGCCCATCAACAAGCTGCTCCAAGAAGCATCAGAAGGGGTGGAGGATGAAGGCCGGACTATTGATAGTAGTTCAATGCCTGGTGTGCTGGGTGCCGCAGTTGGTGGCGGAGTGGGTGCAGGTGCGAGCTTTGCAGCGCTTTACTTCTTGGGAACGGTCGGACTAAGCGCAGCTGGCATCACTTCGGGCCTTGCAACAGCAGGAGCAATTGTCGGGGGTGGCATGGTGGCGGGTGTGGGCGTCCTAGCAGCCCCAGTGGCTGGCCTGGCGGTAGGCGGCTATGCGCTGATTGCGCGTCGAAACAGAAAGCGTCTTGTCCAAGCCAAAGAGTACCTGCTCAAGCAAGTTGTTGCCAAGCACGACGCCGTCCTGAAAGCGCTCAAGAAGCGCGTCGACCTCTCAGAAGAGCGTGTGCAGTACTTGGAGGCACTGAACATCAGCCTTCGAAGAGCAATCAGCGATCTTGAAGAGGACCTGGCGGCATGAGCGACAAATACGACACAGTCGATGTCACTGGCGTTGACAGCGATATGCAAAAGGTACTGAAGCATCAAAGCAACGAGGCAACTGACCTGAACGAGCGCCTCTCGCGTGGCGAGAAAACGCTCGATGCTACGATATCGGAGTCGGAGAGAATACTAAGAAGGCTCCAGCGGCCAGTGCCCAAGCGTGAGCCTGCGAGGAGCCCCTCCGAGTTAGCCCTCCCTGCGGTTCGCCCTTGGTCCCAGATGCTCAGTGAAGCTGAAAACGATATCTCTTCTGAGATATCGTTGGCAGACCTGCTTACCGAAGCAGAGATGTCTGACGCAGAAAGCGGCATTGCTATCCTGCGCGAGGAGTTCGACGCACAACACCGTCTCGATGGCATAGACTGGGCCATTAGCGGCGTTGCGGGCACTCTCGCCGCGCTGGTCGACACCTTCCTTATCAAGATGCCGAGTTCTCCCGGATACCTTGGGTCTAAGAAGACGCAGGGCGGTGCACTTTCGGACTACATTCGTGACCGTCTGAAAAGCGCTCATACTCCGGAGGAAATAGCTGCCCTTGAGAAGAAGTATGGCGTACCCTACGATATTCCACACTCGTCAAAGCTTGGCAAGAAGGTCAGTGGCCTTGGTCCGAAGACGCATCGCTTCCAGTCCTTGGGACATGACCCGATTCTCGGATTCATTTTCGGGGTGTCTGATATCCTGAGAGGCAAGATGACTGCGGTCGATGCCTCCGGACGGTTGATTATCCAAAAGGTAGGCGCCTCGAATCCCGGAATGTCGATATTTGAGGCAATCGCACATCAATTTGGACATCTAAAGTCCGATATTTCAACCAAAGCAGGACTACCTGCCCCGCTTATGCCACTACTTCAGTTCATACAGGTTGGACACTTCGGGAAAGGCGACAGGACTGTTGGTGAGATTGCCAGGCTAATGTATGTGAAGGGATACGACTTCGGCCACTTCCTCGCAATGTCTGTCCCAGTGCTTCTTATTGAGGTAATCGTGCGTGTCGCATACTGTGTCAAGCGTCTGAAGGAAGGCCATGACCTTGCCGGTGCGTTGCCGCTCAATCTGCCGGGAAAACCCCACCAACCTAAGCTCCAGACCATGCTGTTCACGGCCCATCTCATATCAACAGCCGTCAACGGGACGCGGGCATACCTCACAAGCAACCCCTTGGCCATAAACTACCCGCAGTGGATTATGTTCGCAAAGTCAAGCTTTCAGCAGTGCAGGTGGGTTCTCTTCAAGAAAGAGCAGGAGAGATTGGCGCATACACAAGCCAAGATGGACAACGAGTGGGAAGTGCTCAACAAAGACCTGAGCGCTTGGTGGGACAACGACGAAGTGGGAAGCGATGTCCTCTCGCTTCCTGCCTCTCAGTAGTGTTGAAAGCAAAAGAAAAGATTGCCAACAAGCGCATGAATGCGGACAGGGCCACGGTGTCGGGTCAGCAAAGTGACTGAGCATTTCCGAAGTGAGTTCGCCCACAAATGTGCCTTGGGGTGTGGCCCTGCCGGTTATGCAAACGTTAGCCAAATTATTATTGTAAAAGAGATTTTGGATTATGTTCCCCCCCTTCCCCGCCCGTATAAATCCTTGGACTCACCATGAAGGTCATGAAGGGGAAAGAGGTAGCCACAAGAGGCACAAGAGGTTTTTAGCGTGTTGATGATGGGCTGAAGATGCCTCGCGGCGGACAGTGGGAATACCCTACTATTTTTCAATCTGTGTAATTTTGGTCCCCCAATCTGTGTCACCTGCCTGCCGGCAGGCAGGTCTGTGGACTCCCTCCCTTCCTGAACCCCAAACACTTATCGCACCTGATTTCTCTGATTGGGGGAGGAATTCAGAATACAGAATACAGAATACAGAATTCAGTATTCAGTAGCCCCCCGCCCCAGCCCCTTGTACTCACATGTAGGCATGTAGGCCATGTAGGGAAAAGGCTGAAGGGAGGCACAGAAAGAGTCCGAGGTGGAGTGGTTTTTCTCTATGCACTCTGCTCTCTGCTCTATGCTCCCCTCCTGAACCCCGAACCCTGAACCCTCTCATTCCCCCTCTGTGTCCTCTGTGGTTAATCCCCCTTCCTGAACCCTCTTCCCCACCGAACGCCCCGCTAGCGCTCGGGGGGGATCATGCATTCGCTCGAAGCCTGGATCCCCGAGGCCACTTCCGGGATGATGCCGAGGCGGACGTAGACCGGGCGGACATGGCGCCTCAGGGCCGGGAGGCGGCGGAGGAAAACCAGGGCGCCGAGCACGCAGGCCGACCCGCCCAGGGCCAGCGTGGCCGGGGCGCCCACCGCGTCGGCGAGCGCCCCCGCGGCCAGGCTCCCGAAGGGGGCGGTGCCGACGAAGGCCATCATGTACAGGCTCATCACCCGTCCCCGCTTATCGTCGTCGACCAGGGTCTGGATGATGGTGTTTCCCGACGCCATCTGCACCATCATCCCCAGGCCGGCCAGGAAGATCAGTCCCAGCGATAACGGAAAGGAACGGGAAAAGGAAAACGCGACGAGGCTGGAACCGAAAAGGCCGGCCGCCCGCGGGATCAGGCGCCCCAGCCCCAGGACGCTTTTACGCGAAGCCAGCCAGAGCGCGCCGGTCAAAGCCCCGACTCCCGAGGCCGCCATCAGGAGCCCGAAGGTATAGGGTCCTCCCCCCAGCACGGATTTGGCGAAGACCGGCATCAGAACCATATAGGGCATGCCGGTCAGACTGATCACCCCCAGCAGCAGGATGATCGCCCGCACCGGCGGGAAGCCGAACGCGTAGGCGAGCCCCCCGCGCAACCCCTTCAGGAGCGAGCGTTCCCGGGAAGCGGCGCGGGTCCGGGGCAGTTTCATCAGCAGCAGGGAAACGATCACGCACAGGAAGCTGATCGCGTTGACGACGAAACAGACGCCTTCGCCGACGGAAGCGATCAGGGCCCCCGCCAGGGAAGGCCCGAGCAGACGGGCGCTGTTCACCATCGAGGAGTTGAGGGCGATGGCGTTGCCCAGGTTCTGCCTCTTTTCGACCAGATCGACGACCAGGGCCTGCCGCGCCGGCATATCGAAGGCGTTGATGACCCCCAGCACCGCGGCCAGGGAAACGATCTCCCAGACCTGGATCGTCCCCAGATAATAAAGGCAGGCCAACGCCGCCGCCTGCAGCATGGCCAGGACCTGGGTCGCGATCAGGACCCGGTAGCGGTCCCAGCGGTCGACCAGGACCCCGGCGACGGGGGCCAGCAGAAAAGTCGGCACCTGGCCGGCGAAGCTCACCACCCCCAGAAGGACCGGGGATCCGCTCATGCTGTACACCAGCCAGGGGATGGCGACCCGCTGCATCCAGGTCCCGATCAGCGAGACGCTCTGCCCCGTGAAAAAGAGCCGGTAGTTCCGATAGCCGAGCGAACGGAATATCGTCCCCCACCGGAAGCCGTTTTCTTGACCGTTGTCGTTCGTCTTCAACTCCGTCGCCGCCCGCGGACCGTGTACATAACCCGGCAGTATACCCGCTGGACGGTCGGGGGTGAACAGGGTTAGGGGAAGGTCCGGGCGGCCATATCCCCCGATGACGCGTCGGGGCGACCTATCCGCCGCGCCTTTCCAGGCGCGCGGCGAAGTATCCGTCGCCGTCGGCGTCCGGGATTCCCTCTTCGACCGCGACCGCGCTCCACTCCGGGCGGGAAGCCAGAAACGCTTCGACCGCGCCCCGGTTTTCTTCATGTTCGAGGGAACAGGTGCTATACACCAGCCTTCCCCCCGGTTTGAGCAGGGAAGCCGCGCGTTCCAGCATGGCGGCTCCCCGGGCGGCCAGGCGGGGGATGTCCTCCGGCCGCAAACGCCAACGGACGTCGAGTCTCCGGGCGAGAACGCCGGTGTTCGAACAGGGGACGTCGAGGAGGATGCCGTCGCAGGGAGAGCCCGGGAAGGTCTCGGCGCCGAGGAGATCGTATTCCAGAACCCGGGCCGAGGTTATCCCCAGCCGGGAAATATTTTCCCGGAGCGTATCGAGCCTGGGCGCCGCGGAGTCGGCGGCGATAACGACGCCCCGGTCCCCCATGAGTTCGACCGCGGCGCCCAGCTTACCCCCGGGAGCGCTGCAGAGGTCGGCGAACGTCTCTCCGGGAACGGGCGCGAGCAGTCCCACCGCGGCCACCGTGGACGGGTCCTGAACCTGGAACAACCCCGCGGCCAGGGCCGGGGAAGAAGCCGGGGAAAACCCCGGAGCCAGGCGGAAAAAACCGGGGCGCCCCGCCACGGGCCGCGGATCGGCACCCTCCTTC